>CBFIDS010000049.1:0-9488 GCA_965661435.1 Roseivirga sp. | reverse complement strand
TATGGAGCATAGAGACTTCTTAAGAGTTAGTGTAATACTTAGAAATCTACCCAATCTGATTCAACGAGTTAAGGAACTAGAAAAAAAGTCCTAAATTTGCGGGATTTTCGCCCTAAAAATGAACATTAAGCAGCATACCATTAAAGAAGAGGTTACCGTATCAGGAGTAGGACTTCATACTGGGGTAGAAACCAATATGACCTTTACTCCCGCTAGCCCAAATCATGGAATCAAATTCCAAAGAATAGACCTGCCTGACGAACCCATTGTAGATGCAGATGTAGACAACGTTGTGGATCTCTCCAGAGGTACAACTATAGAGCAAAATGGGGCTCGAATCAATACTGTCGAGCATACACTAGCCGCATTGGTAGGAATGGAGATCGACAATGTCCTGATCAAAATGGATGGCCCTGAGCCTCCGATATTGGATGGAAGTTCGAGGATGTTCATTGATGCGCTGGAAACCGTTGGCACTCTAGAACAAAACGCGTTAAGGAACTTCATCGAGATCAATGAAAGCATCATGTATCGCGATCCTGATCGTGATGTAGAGATCGCTGCCTTACCTTTAGACGACTTTAGAGTGACCGTAATGGTAGATTACAACTCTCCTGTTTTGGGTAGTCAGCATGCTTCGCTTAATGATATCAGAGACTTCAAGAAAGATATTTCTTCGAGCAGAACCTTCTGCTTTCTGCATGAACTGGAAATGCTCTATAAGAACAACCTTATTAAAGGAGGCGACCTTAACAATGCTATTGTTGTAGTTGATAGAGTAGTAAAAGACGAAGAGCTTGATTACCTAGCCGGACTTTTCAATAAACCTAAAGTACAGGTAAAGAAAGAAGGTATTTTGAATAACGTTGAGCTACGTCATCGAAATGAACCTGCAAGACATAAATTATTAGATGTGGTGGGCGACCTTGCACTGGTAGGCCGCCCAATTAAAGCACAGATCTTAGCAGCAAGACCTGGTCATGCCGCTAATGTTGCTTTTGCTAAAAAGATCAAGAAGGCCATGGTGTCTAACAAAAGCGCGGCACCGTATTATGATCCTTCTGTAGCACCGGTAATGGATATCAATCAGATCATGCAGATCTTACCTCACAGGTATCCATTCTTACTAATAGACAAGATCATTCATTTAGATGAAGTAATGGTAGCTGGCGTAAAGAACGTTACCATGAATGAGCCATTTTTCACTGGCCATTTCCCTTCAAACCCAGTTATGCCCGGAGTTTTACAAATAGAAGCCATGGCACAGATAGGAGGGATTCTAGTATTGAACACTGTTCCCGATCCAGAAAACTATACCCCTTACTTCTTAGGAATAGACAAATGTAAGTTCAGAAAAATGGTTATTCCTGGAGATACTATTAAATTTAAATGTGAGCTAACCGCCCCAATCAAAAGAGGAATCGCTCAAATGAAAGGATATGCTTACGTGGGTAACACCCTAGTCTGTGAAGCAGCAATGACCGCTAGAATCGTAAAGAATTCATGAATCAACCTCTCGCATATATTCATCCGGAAGCCAAGATCGCCCGTAACGTAGTGATCGAACCTTTCGTGACCATCAGTAAAAATGTCTCCATAGAAGAAGGAAGTTGGATCGGCTCCAATGTTACCATCATGGAAGGAGCCAGGATTGGCAAGAATGTTAAGATCTTCCCAGGAGCCGTTGTTTCTGCAATTCCTCAAGACTTAAAATTTGGAGGAGAAGATACTACCCTAGAGATCGGGGATAATACTGTCATTAGAGAGTGTGTTACTCTAAATAGAGGAACTGACGCCACTAATAAGACAAGTATTGGCTCAAACTGTCTCATCATGGCCTATACACACGTTGCCCACGACTGTTATATTGGCGACAACTGTATACTCGTAAATGCTGTACAATTGGCAGGTCATGTAACTATTGATGATTGGGCAATTATAGGTGGGGCTGCTGCAGTTCATCAATTTGTCAACATTGGAGCCCATACCATGGTATCTGGTGGATCATTAGTTAGGAAGGATGTACCTCCTTACACTAAGGCGGGTAGAGAACCTTTAAGTTATGCTGGAATCAACTCTATAGGACTTAGACGAAGAGGCTACTCTAATGAAAAGATCGCTGAAATTCAGGAGATCTACCGTTTTGTATTCTTGAAGGGTCTGAATAATTCAAAAGCTTTGGATTTAGTAGAACTCGAAATGACTCCTTCAAAAGAAAGAGATGAGATCATCAACTTCTTTAGAAACTCTGATAGAGGAGTAATGAAAGGTTATTCAGCAAAATAAGATGAAGATCACGGTTAACGATCTTGGCAAGAAATTCAACCGTGAATGGATATTTCGAAATCTCGACTTTTCTTTTGAAAAAGGCTCTTCTTATTCAATCACTGGTGGAAACGGCAGTGGTAAATCAACCTTTATTCAAGCCTTATGTGGGTTTATCCCAACAAATGAAGGTGAAATCGAATATGAGGCAAATGGCCAAAAGATTGAACCAGATCAGTTCTTTCAATATTTCGATATAGCAACACCCTACCTAGAACTTATTGAAGAATTCACGCTTGATGAGTTTTTGAACTTCCATTTCAAATTTAAAAAATTAACAGAAGGCCTTAAATCCAACGACTTTCTTGACCTCGTTTATCTAATGAATGATCGAAATAAACAGATCAAAAACTTTTCTTCCGGCATGAAGCAGAGACTGAAACTAGGCCTGTGTTTCTTTTCGCGAAGTGAAGTTTGTCTATTAGATGAACCTACTACTAATCTAGACCAGAAAGGTACGGACTGGTATCGAGAACAAGTTGAGACTGCTTTATCAGATAAATTGGTAATAGTAAGTTCTAATCAGAAACTTGAGTATGATTTCTGCGACATCAACTTACACATTCCCGATTTTAAAAAGTAGGAATAACATCCCTCACCATGTTTTTTAATATAATTCTCATTATCATTATCACATCAATTAATAAACAATGAAACAATCGAAAAGCTTATTACTGATCTTCATACTATTGGCCTTTTCTGCCCTTTCCTCTTGTGGTGGTGATGATGTGCCAGATTTAACTCCTGAAGAACAAAGGTTAGTCGACCTTGCCGGCACTGAATCAGGTGTTACATGGGCAACCACTTCTGTCACTTTTGATGGTGCTCCATCTGACTTCTTCGGTGACCTGACCATTACTTTTAGAGGTACGGCAACCAGTAAGACTTACACAAGCACGAATGGAGTACCATTATTCAATGCAAGTGGAACTTGGGCCTTCAGTGGTACCGACATTGGTAAATTGGTATTCGATGGCGATGGTGGCAATATTTATTCCATTAATGTGAATTCAAGCGCAACTCCTGCTACCCTAACCATGACAGTAAACTATACAGCTAGTGGTGGTGTGGCTGCCGGAGTGAATGGTGCCAATGGAACCTATGTATTCAATATGGCCCAGCAGTAGGCAATAAAAGAATTTGAAAGAAAAAGCCTTCTTGAGTGGTCAGGAAGGCTTTTTTAATAATAGTTACAACCAGTTAAATCGTTCTATTTTGTAAATATTGTTATTACTATCAAATATAAATATTAACGAGGCTATGGAGTCAGTGCTTCCAATAAGAAAGACTAATGCGCTCCTATTCTGACCATCATCATCTTCAATAATCTTCTCATTACTATATGCATTCGGGAACAACCCTTGTAAAATTGTTTTAGGAGACCCTACCGTTATGTTCACCCCGTTAAAGGAAATGTAATTCGAAGAGTCTAGAAAATTAAAACTTGATAACTCTCCATTTGCAGTAATTATATTTAGCGATTGACTCACATATCGGCAGGTTCTTCCAGTAATGGGGTCATTAGAGCAGCTTTTTCCTAATGACTGAAACAAATTTACATCTGATAAAAGTTGGTCGTAATCATTGGAAGATTCAAAATCTGCAAGTTTTCTTGTCCCATTCAATTTCATATTATCATAATCACTATTGGATAGAATGTTGCTTTTCTGCGAATAGCCAACATTCAAACCAATCATTAGTAAGCAGAGGATTAAGAGAAAAGTCTTTAGAAGTCTCACTATCAAATCATCTAATTTACAAAGTCACCAGTGTCACTCCAGCTCCTCCTCTATCTGCATGTTCATCGCGCACGGATTTGATCTCTGAGTAGGACTTCAAATGTTCGCGAGTTACTTGTCGCAGTACTCCATTACCTTTTCCATGGACAATCTGAACCTCATTGACACCTAACATGATCGCTTCATCTACCCAAGTACTCAACTTCGGAATCACTTCTTCAGCCCGCATACCTCTAATATCGAGACGACTGTTAAACGAAGAAGATTTTGATGCATAATCGAAGCTTGAATAACTCTTAGCACTTCCTTGATTCTTATAGTCTTTCCGATTGACCTTCTCTAGACGATTGAGCTTAACAAAGGAAGTCAACGCACCAATGCTCAACTCTGCATCTTTACCTTTGATATTGACTACCTGCCCAACGGTATCCTGACCTTTCAACTGCACATAGTCTCCAACTGCAATTTTATTATCACTAGATTTCGCCTTTTCAAAGTCTTCCTGAACAGTAGTCTCCTTCTTGAGCTGCTCTAATCGTGCCCTTTCCTTTTTAACAGCCTCTTTTTCAGCTTTCTTCTCTTTGATCTCACGAATTACCTTTTCAACCTCCTTGTTGGCATCTTGAATGATAGCGTTGGCTTTGCGCTTGGCTTCATTCAATAATTTCTTTTCCTGACCTTCTAAGTGAGATTTTAGTTGGGCGTACTGTTCCGTTAATTCATCTAATTCACTTTCTCTTTGCTTCACCTTCTTCTCAGAAGCTTCCAGTTCCGATTGTTGGATCTGTAACTGTCCTAACATCTGATCGAAAGACACTTGCTTGATGCCAATGCGCTTTTTCGCATTTTCAATGGTTCTGTTCGGTAATCCGATCTTACCCGCGATCTCAAGCGCAAAGGAACTTCCTGGTTTACCCATCTCTAGCTCATACAGGGGTTGAAGCTTTTTAAGGTCATACCTCATGGCACCGTTCACCAATCCTTCGTTTTTATCAGCGAACTCCTTCAGATTTCCATAGTGGGTGGTAATTACCCCAAGCCCCTTACTCTGTCGAAGCTCCATCAATATAGCCTCAGCAATAGCTCCTCCATATTGTGGCTCTGTACCCGTTCCAAATTCATCGATTAGGAAAAGACTTTTCTTGTTCACATGACCCAGCAATTGCTTCATGTTCACCAAATGGGAACTGTAAGTACTTAGGTCATTTTCTATAGATTGCTCATCGCCAATGTCTATGAAAAGGTCTTTGAAAATAGTGAAGGTAGATTGCTCATTGACAGAAACCAGCAGTCCACATTGAAGCATATATTGCAACAAACCTACAGTAGTTAGGCAGACACTCTTACCACCAGCATTGGGTCCAGAAATGATTAGGATTCTTTGCTTAGGTTCAAGCGAAATATTAAGGGGAACCACTTCTTTATCTAACTCTTGATGCTTTTGGAGTAATAAAGGGTGCTTGGCATTCAACCAATTGAAACTCTTTTGTTCAGACCATTGCGGCTTCTTTGCATCGATCTTAATAGCAACCCTTGCTTTAGACCTAATGAAATCAACAAGCCCTAAGAACTGCATGTATTGTTTAAGGCTTTCGATCTCTGGTCTCAAATAGCCTGTTAATTCCATCAGAATGCGAACCACTTCGCGCTGTTCAGCATATTCGAGTTCTTGCACCTCGTTGTTGATGGCAAAAACTTCGGTCGGCTCTAAATAAACGGTCTGACCTGTAGCAGATTCACCATGGATAAATCCCTTTACCTTTCTTTTATATTCTGCCCAAACGGGGATCACCATTCTACCATTCCGAATGGTAATAGATACATCATCGGGTGAGTAGCCATCCTTCTTGGTCTTCCGAATGATATTATCCAGAACGCTTCTCAGTCTTTGCTTCTCACTAAGAATCCCCTTCCTGATCTCATAAAGCCTATCGGAAGCATTATCTTTTAGCTTTCCTCTTTCATCAAAGACCCTGGCCATAGACCATAGTAAGCTCTCATCGAAATAGATCGGGTGAGTTAATTCAGCTAAGACTTCATATTGGTCTCGTTTTTCTTGAAAGAACTCCAAACATTTATTGAGGGTCTTCAATGTAAGAATCACATCGAAGATCTCTTCCTCCGTTAAAAATGAATCCTCAATTCGGATCTTTCCAAAAAGAGGAGATATATCTATATAATTAGAATTAGGGAATAACTCTTCAGCCTGAATGATCTGAACAAACTCATCCGTTTGGTTCAACCATCTCTCAATGCTTGGTTGATCTGATGAATATTTGATCTTATCGATGAAGTTCTTCCCTAGATTACTTTCGCAAGATTCTTTGAGAAGTTCTCTGATCTTATCGAAGCCGAGTTTGGCTTCTAAATTTGAAGGATATAGCATTTAATAATTTCTGCTGTATTGTCTTGAATTTCTTGCTTTCAAACTATCTAATACGGCATCTGTAACCTCTAGGTAAATATTCGGATGCATTAAATAGAAATTGTGGCTCCTAGTATAACTGACTGAGTCTATCTGATGTTCCTTAAATATCCTCTTTTCGAAGGCTTGAAAAACCGCACGTGCAGAATCTTCACTCATTGTTACGGATCCAACCATTCCTTCAGCTATTCTAATATCAATAAGAAGATCTACCATCTGCTCTTTAGTGAGCACATCTTGAGGGATAGCAACATCATCCTTCCCACAAGCAGTGAAGATTAGAAGTACCGCCAATAAAAAAAGCTTTTTCGACATGTTAGAAGCCATTTATTTTCGTCTGAATTTATAAACGACAAGCAAAGGTAAGTGTTATGATTTTGGTAAACTTGAGATTAACCAAAATTAAGAAGATCAAAATCGCTCAGGAACCAAATTAGTCATATTTTTAAGCCTTCATATGGAGCACATCATTTCCAAACTTAGGAAGTACGAGATACAGATCAGAAAAGCCATCAATTCTCGGATGCAGGGAGACTTCCATTCCATCTTTAAAGGAACTGGAATGGAGTTCGATGGTGTGCGTGAATACCAATACGGAGATGATACCAGAACTATCGACTGGAATGTTTCTGCCAAGGGACATGGAACCTTTGTCAAAACCTTTAAAGAGGAAAAAGAACAAACCGTTTTCTTTTTATTAGACGTAAGTGCCTCTCAAGAGATAGGAAGCCCAGGAGCTCAAAAGGTCGATGTTGGTAAAGAGATCACTGGAGTATTGACATTAGCCGCTGTTAAACAGCAAAATAGAGTTGGCCTACTTACATTCTCAGACCAAAAAGAAAAATTCGTTAAATCAGGCAAAGGCGTAAAGCACGGCTATGCTATCATTCACGAACTCTATAGCCACATACCTCAATCGACAAGAACTAATATCGACAAGGCTATTAAGAAAGCTTTAGAGATCATTCATAAGAAAAGTGTCATCATTTTGGTGTCAGACTTTATCGATACTGGCTACGAACAAAGTCTTAGGTTATTAGCTAATAGACACGATTTGGTTGTCATACATTTAAAAGATGACAGAGAGACTCAATTGCCTAACCTAGGAATCGTTCCTGTATATGATAAAGAAAGTAAGAAGACGGTTTGGGTAAATACCTCGTCTAGAGACTTTAGAAAGAAACTTGAAAAGACATACACCGTCAATAAAGGTGAACTACAAAAATTCTGTAAGAAAAATCAGATCAATTACTTAGAGATCAATACAAAAGAAAATTATGTTCCTCAATTGATCAAACTATTTCAGATCAGAAATAAAACAAAAAAGCGTGACTAGAAGGGTAATAACTTTTCTGATTGTACTATTACTTTTTACTTCATGGACATACGCTCAAGAAGTAAAACCCTATGGCTATTTTCTAAATGATAGCATTAAGATCGGTGAATCTGTTCCCTACTCGCTGAGCTACAAAGACAAAAAGAACAGATCAGTCATATTCCCTGACTCTCTCTATAATTTCGCTCCATTCGAGCTTTTAGACAAAGCTTATTTCGACACTCAGTCTGATAGCATCAATAGTATCGATAGTGCAGTTTATTACCTGACCACCTTTGAAATCGATACTGTCCAAAGTCTGGCTCTTCCAGTTTTCGTTTTCACAGGTGCAGATAGCATTCCTTTGTATAGCGAGAAAGACTCGATCATTTTGAATCAAGTGGTCACTCAAATGCCAGATTCAGTCTCTTTAGAAGAAACCAATGCCTTCATCCCTGTTTCTAGACAGTTCAACTACCCTTACTGGATCATCGGACTCATCTTATTCGGTGTCGTTACCTTAGTGGCCTTCATCATTTATGGAAAAGAGATTGGCAAGCGCATTAAGCTATATAGGTTGAAGAAGAAGCTCGAAAAATTCCAGACAGAGTTTGATCAGGAAATTGAGAATCTCAATTCGGAAACAGAAAAGACAAAGGTCGAATCATTGTTAAAATTCTGGAAGTCTTACATGGAATCGCTTGAGCCTTTACCTTACACTAAACTGACGACCAAGGAGATCATCCAGATTCAGGCAAATTCGTCATTAGAAGAAACTTTAAAATCGATCGACCGAAACATTTACAGCCAAATAGCGGTAAGTGCATTGCAGAACGATTTCGAATTTTTAAAAGATTATTCAATCGATCGTTATGAACATATAACCGAAGAGATAAAGAATGCTTGACGAGTCAATATATAGTTGGTTTTCATTAGAATGGTTCACTCCTTCAGCTTTCAGGTCATTCGACTGGGAATTCTTCTTTGTCTTTTATGCTATTCCTTTAGTTCTACTGATATTCTTACTGAAATGGTTAATAGGTACTAAAGTGAAGCAAAAAGTACCTGTGGCTTTGCCTAAACAGGAAATTCAAAAACACTGGACCAGCTATTTACGATTCATTCCTAATCTATTGAAGGCCTTGGCCTTATTGATGCTTTTAATAGCCTTAGCTAGACCTCAAAGAACCAACGAAATGGTTGAACAGTGGTCTGAGGGAATAGATATTGCTCTTTTAGTGGACATCTCTGAATCTATGCAGATAGAGGATTTTAAACCTAATCGTTTAGATGCGGCTAAATCAACAGCTAGAGATTTTATCTCAGGTAGAAATCAAGATAGAATAGGACTCGTTATCTTTTCAGGAGATGCTTATTCTTTATCACCCCTTACCACTGATTATGAATTGCTGTATAAATTCATTGATGAAGAGATCGACTTCAATAAGATAGAAAATAGAGGAACGGCTATAGGAAGTGCGATTGCAGTTGGTACTAACAGAATGAGAGAATCTGAAGCAGCTAGTAAAGTGATGATCCTACTGACTGATGGTGATAACACTGCCGGAAATATCGATCCTATTACTGCGGCAGAATTGGCAGCAGCTTATGATATTAAGATCTATACTATCTGTGTAGGCAAGGAAGGAAAAGTGCCTTATGGGAAAGACTTTTTCGGAAGAAC
>CBFIDS010000048.1:0-15228 GCA_965661435.1 Roseivirga sp. | reverse complement strand
AGACCAGCCACTATCATAATTAGTGTTTGCCAAGGAAGATCAGGATAACGACCAGAAACGGAATTAGTGATCATCCGAATGACCAACTTCACATAAGCCACTACTTTGCCACGAAGCCCTTCATTCTCTTCCATAGCATCTAGCTTTTTCTGCACCTTAGACAAGGTGTTTTTAAGTGCAGCTGAATCATTGACAATACTTGTTGCCTTTGATTTAAATTTATCAAAGAACTTTTTCTCTTTCGCGTTTGGCTCTGTTCTCTCCATAATTACATCAACTCTCTTGCTTCTACTTTTATAAAATTAAGGGCTTCTGAAACAGGATCAGTATTTTCTTTGATCATATGATCAAAAATTTCTTCCGCTAGATCAATGGCGTTGTGCTTCTCTGTCATTTTTTGCCCCGCTGATTGAATGACATTGACAACTCCATTAACAGCTTTTTTAGTCTGAGTCCATGCCTCATTACTAATATAAACTTGTTGAGACAGATTATGATTCAATTCCTCTCTGATCTCTTTTTGCAATAATTGCTGAAATTCATGAGCAGAAATACCCGGATCACTTAACCTCAACAACATATTATTTGGAGAAACTCTCTCCAACAATAAAGCGATCCTCTCATAAGCTTGAAGCTTAAGAGGTAATACTGTTTCATTATTCTTGATCTTCACATCGATCAGGCGATGATCGAACTGCTTTTGAAGAAAATTACGCATGACCAAATACATGGCATACATCACTAAAACAGCAGGAACTAAAATTTTAATAAACTCGGTTATGTAATCCATAGGTTCGTTACCCAACTTTTCTGTTCAATTTGGATTTGAAAATAGTGAGAATCTACTTTAGGTATTAAGTTTACGTGAGAAATGAAAGAAAATTCTACTGCACCGGCCATAAAACCAGTGCAACTAACAGAAAAAGCCATAGAAGAGGTGAAAAATATTATGGAGAATAAGAACATTCCCGATGGTTACGGCTTACGCATAGGAGTGAAAGGTGGTATGGGTTGTGCCGGAATGGGTTTCTTGCTAGGCTTCGACAAGCCCAAAGAAGGAGATATATCTTATGAGGTTGAGGATATACCCATTCATGTTGAAAAAAGACAAACCATGTATTTGGTTGGCCTAGAAGTAGATTTTTATGAAGGAAGTGATGCCCGTGGATTCACTTTCATTAATACTAATAGCGTAACCCAAGAATGAGCTCAAACCAATTTGATGTAGTCGTATTGACAGATGATCGCTACGTTGAACCTAAAGATACCAATTGGTATATAAATAACATACTGGAAGAAGACGGGCTAGTTCTAAATGCTTTAAAGCGAAAAGGGCTCAAAGCAACCCGTAAGAGCTGGTCTGATCCTGATTTTGATTGGCAGACAACCAAAGCCATTATCTTCAGAACTACATGGGACTATTTCGATCGCTACGAAGAATGGAAAGAATGGCTTGCAGATACTAGTGAAAAGACTCAAATGATCAACCCCTACAGTCTTATCAAGTGGAACATGGATAAGCACTATCTGGGAGATCTACAGCAAAGGGGAATCAATATTCCTGAAACCATTTTTATTGAAACCGGCTCTTCTACAACACTGAAGCAGGAGTTCGAGAAGCATGGTTGGACCGAGGCCATTTTGAAACCTTGCATATCAGGCGCAGCCAGACTCACCTATAGAATAAGTCAAGAGAATCTAGAAGAGCACGAAAAGCAATTTCAGAAGCTTATCGCACAAGAAGCCTTTATGCTACAGCCTTTTCAACACAATGTACTTTCTGAAGGAGAAGTCTCATACATGGTAATGGGTGGCCAATTCACTCATGCCGTATTGAAAAAAGCCAAACCCGGAGATTTTAGGGTTCAAGATGATTTTGGAGGAACTGTTCATAACTACTCGGCTTCTCATGATGAAATTAGATTTGCAGAGAGGGTAGTTGCAGCTTGTGATCCTCAGCCGAATTACGCTCGTGTAGATGTCATCAGAGATAATCATGGCCAGCTGGCTGTTATTGAAATGGAACTGATAGAACCGGAGCTATGGTTCAGAATGAATCCTAAGGCCGCTGAAATATTGGTAGAAAGTATCCATCTGGACTAACCCATAAACTCAAAAGCACTTCTATAACCATTGATCTTTTGAGCATAATCGATAATTGCATTATAAAATTGATCTTTACCTAAGGTTCCTGAATCGCCAATGATTACCAGCTTTGTTTTGGCTCGAGTCATGGCAACGTTCATTCTTCGGTGCTCCTTTAGAAATCCTATTTCATTCTTGTCATTGGAACGTGTAAGACTAATATAAATAACGTCTCTCTCCTGCCCTTGAAAGGCGTCCACTGAGTTGATACTTAACTGATCTCGAACAGCATCGAAAGAAGCGCTTTCTTGAATTAGCTTCGATATAACTTCTACTTGAGCTTTGTATGGAGCAATTACGCCTATGCTTTCATCCAAGCTCAAATTGTTTGCTAAATGTGTGACTAGCAGCAAAGCCTCCTCATCATTGTAAGTACTCAAAGTCTGCTTCTTCACTTTTTCTGTAAAACCAGTTCCGGCTGTGTCGATAAATAAAAAATGATCAGAATCTTTACCTCTCTCTCGTAAGATCACATCGTCTGCTGTCTTCAATTGAGAATCATAGAAATAGTCGCTGGAGAATTTAACGATGTCAGGATGCATTCTGTATTGTGTCTCCAACATCACTGATGCACTTTCAAGACTAATGGCTTTTTCAAAAAGCGTTCGCTCTAAACCCTCTTTTGCCGCCTGATGTGACTTAACAGTTGGTGGAAGCTGCAAATGATCGCCTGCCATCACCACACGATATCCTTTTCTTATAGCGATCCATGCCGCTGGCTCTAAAGCTTGTGAAGCCTCATCGATAAAAACCGTTTTGAACTGTCGTTCCTCAACTAATCGGTGAGTCGATCCAACAAGTGTGCAAGCAATGACTTGAGCTCTATCTAACAGATCTTCGGTGATCTCAGTCTCAATCCTGTCAGCATCTTCTTTGAGCATCTTCGCCTCTTTCCTCAAGAGGTTTCTTTGCAACCGTTCTTCATGCCCAAAATTACGCTTGTATTTACCAGCCATTCTGCGGTACTCCTCAGACCTTTTACGGATGTCCTTCAATTCCTTAAAAAAGCCATGCTTTGAGATCTTTACATCGAGGCTATTCTCAATCACTTCAGGAGTAAGTCTGGCGGGGTGTCCTAGTCGCAGGACTTCAATACCTAATGAATCTAACTTTTCAACCAACAGATCTACAGCTGCATTACTTTGTGCGCAAACCATCACTTGACGCTCTGTCTTCACTACCTCCTTAATGGCATTGACCAGAGTAGTGGTTTTTCCTGTTCCAGGTGGACCGTGAATGATGGCTACATCCTGAGCATTAAAGATCTTGCTTAAAGCCCTGTTTTGTCCTTCGTTAAGTTGAACAGATTGAAAATCGAATCCATTTTTAAACTTGGCCTCTTTAGATCCATAAAGCACCTCCCTTAATTCAGCGAGTCTTCCATTCTCTGTCTGAAGCACTTCCTTAAGGGCTTTGCCCATCTCTCGGTAGCTTCCTTCATCGAATAGCAAATTGACTCCCAACTTACCATCCCTTAACCAATCAGGTAGATCATCATTATTAACGACCACACGCATTTTATCTCTTCGGATGTAACTGATTACCCCTTGTAAGGTATAAGCTTGCTCATCATAGCTACTGAAGATACTTACCACAGCTCCACTTTGAAAGGCATGGTTTTGCTCCAAATGAGAAGTACGCTCTAACTCTAGCGTATACCGTTCTCCAGTACTGATGAATTGATTTGTCTTGACAACGGGGTGCCAGGTGACTCCTTGCTTCCTTCTTTCATCTAAAGAGGTATTAACCATCTTCTTTTGATATTGAGCATAATCTTCATCCTTCTCAATTTTCAGAAGGTCTATGAGTTTTGATATTTCGGCCTGTGCAGGGGTCATTTATTTGAATTGCTCAAGAGGACAGATTGTTCAGAGATTAAACAAGACCTATCTAGTTCTGATCATCGTAATTTTTGATTGCTCGATTTTAGCATTAATTGGCGGATTCTTTTTGGCCACTGAGACTTTTACTTTCGTAACTGTCTTGAATATGGCAAAGCATCTTTCTATGATTCGAGCGGCTACTCTTTCTAGCAGTTTGGTTGGTATCTCCATTTCTGCTTTTACTAATTCATGAAGTTGAACGTAATCTACTGTGCCTGAAAGATCATCTGTATCTGCAGCTTTTTGAAAGGAGGTGGTTAAGGACACATCTACGACAAAGTGGTTGCCTTTCTCTCTTTCTTCCTCGTAAAACCCATGGAAGGCATAGAACTCCATGCCTTCCAGTGCTACTATATCTTTATCCATTTAAGATGAATGAGGAAATGAATATAAAAGTTTAATCAAACTTATCGAAAAAAGAGCCTTTCTCCTTAGTCTCTGAAGTTACTTCTTCTGCTTCTTTCTCTACTTTCTTCTCTTCTTTAGCTCCTACCTTTGGTTCGCTTTCTTCAGCCTTCACTTCTTCCTCATTATCAGAGACAACCACATCTTCTTCGACATCATCAGCATCTCCTACCATTTCTTCAATACTAGCTTCCGCCTCTTTTTTCTCATTATGCGCAATGATCTTATTTACATCTACAGGTGTGTCATTTTCATTGACCTCACGCACTAATTCCTTAGCTTTCTTAAGGTGTGGCTTTGTATCGGCAGGAAAGTCTTCATGTCTACCCAGCTTTGCAAGAATGTCTTCAGCTAACATTTTTAGGTCAGACAATAAGGAATTCTTATTAGAATCTAGGCTTCTGAAAACCTGCTCTAACTGACGGATCTCATCTTCCATATCATCTACGATATGCTGCGCTTTATTTTCCGCATCTTCAATGATATTCTTCGCCCTAGACTTTGCTTCACTCATGAGAGCATCTGCTTTCATCTCTGTTTCTTTCATATGAAGTTCAGCCGTTTTGGTCGCCTGTTCTATCATATTCGCTCCAGTATCTTCTGCAGTTTTGAGCGTCTTGAACAATGAGTTCTCAACTTCTCTTAGCTTTTTCACCTCCTCTTGGGTAGATTCCAGTTTATACTTGAGCTCTTTATTGGACTCATTGATCTTCTCCCACTCTATTGAGAGTGAGTTTAAAAAGGCCTTAACCTCATCTTTGTCGAAACCTCTAAAGTTCTTTTCGAACTCTTTTTGTCTAATTTCTAATGGTGTAATATTCATTCCTCAGAAAGATTAAAATTGATATCCCAGATTGATATACTCCGGTCGTCACTTGCCGACAATAATAGGTTGTTGAAGTTGGTCCAATGCACTTTGTTGACAGAAGTGCCATGACCCGCGTGTCTTGCTTTATCAATTACTTTAAGCAAATGGAAAGTCTCAGTATCCCAGACCTTTATAGACTTATCCATGCTACAAGTTACAAAATGTTTGCCATCAGCGCTAAAATCAAGATGGTTAATTGCATACAAATGAGCCACAATCGATTCTTTCAATTGATATCCACGTTCAACGTCCCATATTTTTAAATGAGCATCGCGACTACCACTTAGTAGATAACGTTGATCTGGAGAATATTGTACAGTAAAAACAGAGATATTGTGAGCTTCAATATCTCGCTTTAGTGAGAAGTCTTTTAAGTAATATACTCGAATATGATTGTCACTGAAGCCTATTGAGAAATCTCCATTCTTTTCAGAAATAGCAAGACATCGTGCACTCATTTCTGAGTCTTTGATCACCTCCAGTGTTTCTAAAGAAGTGAGGTCAAGAATATGAACTTCTCCATTACCCAGCCCACAAAACACCCTATCATTCAATACTTTAATATCAAAAATAGCAGCATTACCGAGCTTGATCGAACCTATCTCTTTTCTTTCTTCCAAATCTATGATATGGATACCATCGAAATTCTGCCCTACGATCAAGGCATTTCTATCTGGATAATAACAGAGAGCATAGACTGAATTAGGCACTTTCGCCAACATTCGGCCTTCCTTGGGATTCTTTAAGTCCCACTCTGCAATCACACCATCAGCCCCTGAAGAAAAGAACACATTTGGCTCGGGGCCTCCAGTGAGTGTATAAACACAATCTTTGTGACCTCCTATGGTTTCAACTTTAGTGACTTGAATTTTAGACATATCTTTGGTTTAATTGAGTCGATACAAATGTAAAGCCTAATACGAAAAAGTTTTATGCCTATAATAACAAAAGGTAAGTCAGAGACAAATATTCATTATGCCCTCTGGAAAATAGAAGAATCGGAAGAACAACTATCGGAAATATTAGGGACGAATAAAGAGCAGGAGAGTGATTCTAATTCAATCAGAATTCAACAAAGAAGAATTGAATCCCTTGCTGCCAGATGTGCTCTTTTTGAATTGCTTCAACCTTATGGGGATTTTGATTTTCACAAAGACGAATTTGGAAAACCACACTTAAAAAACTCCCAGGTTGGACTCTCAATATCTCATACGAGAGGGTATGCTGCTGCTGCAATCAATCTTACCGGGCCAATTGGTATAGACATAGAAAAGCAGCGCGGACAGATCCTGAAGATCCAAAGAAAGTTCTTACATGAATCTGAAAAAGAATGGGCTCAAGATCATATCGATAGACTTACCCAGATATGGTCAGCAAAAGAATCGCTCTATAAACTTCATGGGAGAACACAATTGATCTTTGCTGAGCAACTCATTACTTATCATCAGGAAAACTGTTTAACCGAGGGTTCAATCATTGAGAATGGAATAGAATCCAGGTTTCAGATTTTTACTGCCAAAAACATCCCATTAACGCTCACAGTAGCTTATTGATGCTCTTTAGCCTCTATAATCTTTAGCATATCCTGAACTTCATCTACCTTTTCTGAGTGCCCTAACTTTTCATGTGAATTCACAAGGTTTCTCAATACTCTAGCAATGATGTCTAAGTTGTCACAAGGCTCATAATAGATGTCATTTGGAGATAGTCGGAGGTTTGTCAAATATTCATCAATCTCTTTTTTAGAGAAGATCAGCCCCCGATTGAATGCATTGATATAGAACTGAACATCATCCTTCTTATAAGTCATTACAAACAAATTGGGCAAATTCACTCCATATACAGGTAAACTGAGCTTTTGAGCCACCAGTATGTAAACTACGCACAGAGAAATTGGATTACCTTTTCTTGTTTGTAAAACCACATTCATCATTGAGTTACCTGGAGAATGGAAATTCTTGGTATTTGCTCCAAACTTGAGCTTATTGAAGATGACCGAGTTCAACAATTTGACTTGATCTACTGGGTGAAGGTCGGGCTTAAACTCCATCCAAACATCATAATAGATCTGCTCAATCTCCTTAGTCAGTTGCTCTAACTCAAGGTCAGGATACTGATAAGTATTAAGTATCCACATCCCTTCAAGAAGACTTTCAGCACCTTGACTTTTCCAAGCATATAACTTTTCCTTGGTGAGTTCGAATTGAAGACCATGCACTAGTTCCTCTATTCTCTTTTGAACGATAGGGTTAAAGCTGTTCTCCCATTCAAACTCCAGATAAGGTATAATGTAAGTACCCAGAGCCATGATCCTATCCTCAACATGTTGGACCACCTCTCTGTCATCGTCATCTAATAAAGAAACTAGGGCTTTAAGCTCCTTATTATTCAGGTTCTCTGATTCTTGCATAATTAAGTCTGTATCACTCCCACATTGAATTTTTCTTCAATGGGTGCATGATTAGCAGCTTCTATTCCTTTAGATATAACATTTCTTGTCTCAGTAGGATCAATAATACCATCGACCCAGAGTCTTGAAGCAGCATAATAAGGGCTCATCTGTTCATCGTATTTTGCCTTAATATCTTTCAGCAGCTTCTCCTGTTCTTCTTCAGTGATCTCTTTGCCCTGTGCTTTGAGTGTAGACACTTTGATCTGCAATAGTGTCTTAGCAGCTGAAGCTCCACTCATAACCGCTATTTGGGCAGTTGGCCAAGCATAGATCAATCTAGGATCATAAGCCTTTCCACACATAGCATAATTTCCCGCACCATAAGAATTACCAGTAATGATAGTAAATTTAGGCACTACAGAATTGGCCATAGCATTCACCATTTTAGCACCATCTTTAATGATTCCTCCATGCTCGGCTCGGCTCCCAACCATAAAACCACTAACATCCTGTAAAAATACAAGAGGGATCTTACGTTGGTTACAGTTCATGATAAATCTGGCTGACTTATCTGCAGAATCTGAATAGATCACACCACCCATCTGCATCTCACCTTTCTTTGATTTAAGGACAACGCGCTGGTTGGCAACAATTCCCACAGCCCATCCATCTATCCTTGCATATCCGCAAACAATGGTCTGACCATACTTCTCTTTGTACTCATCGAATTCCGAACCATCAACCATCCTTTTGATCAGCTCTTTTACGTCATAGGGTTTTACTCTATCCGATGGCATAAGTCCATATAACTCATTTGGATCCTTTTCGGGAGCAACTGATTCTTTTCGATCGAAACCAGCTTTTTCGAAAGAGCCGATCTTGTCGAAAATGGATTTGATGTAGTCTAGGCAAGCTTCATCATTCGGAAATTTATTATCGGTTACCCCAGATATCTCGCTTTGAGTAGTAGCACCTCCTAGAGTCTCATTATCAATACTTTCACCAATAGCTGCTTTTACTAGGTATGAACCTGCTAGAAAGATCGAACCTGTTTTATCTACAATGGCAGCTTCATCGCTCATGATCGGAAGGTAGGCCCCACCTGCAACACAACTGCCCATGATGGCTGCAACTTGAATGATTCCCATTGAAGACATTTTAGCATTGTTTCTGAACTGTCTTCCGAAATGCTCTTTGTCTGGGAAGATCTCATCCTGCATTGGAAGGAATACACCCGCACTGTCTACCAAATAAATGATAGGCAATCTATTCTCCATGGCAATTTCTTGAGCTCTAAGATTTTTCTTGGCAGTAATAGGAAACCAGGCACCGGCCTTAACCGTAGCATCATTGGCTACGATCATGCATTGTCTTCCTTTTACTTTACCTATGCCAGTAACAACTCCACCTGATGGGCATCCTCCAACGTCCTCGTACATCCCATCACCGGCAAATGCTGCTACTTCTAAAAAATCAGAAGGGTCGTCTATAAGATAATCTACTCTTTCCCGAGCGGTTAGCTTTCCTTTTTTATGCTGGCTTTCAATTTTCTTTTCTCCTCCTCCAAGCTTTACTTTCTTAAGCTTGTTCTTTAATTGAAAGACCAACTGACGCATTTCGTCATCATTCTTATTGAAATCAATATCCATTGGGTCTCGTTTATGAATTTCTTAATCCATTATAGTTTACCGGACTAAACTAGACCCAGCTATTAAGATTTCAAACTTAGTTTAGGATGTACTGTTTGAAAAAGACTTAATTGGAGCTACGCGAGTCTGCAGGGGGTCTATTCTTTCTTCCGAAAATTGAGAAATGCATGTATCGCTTAGGGTTATATCTCAAATCTATGAACAGGCTATCCAAATCAGCCATTGTTCTGTTGAGCGTATTGTAGAGTGAATCATTCGTCATTAATTTTCCTAATGTTCCCTCATTCGAATTTAACCTTGCCAAGAATTCTTCAGTCCCATACAAAACAGAATCAATTCGTAAAAGTCGGCTTTCAATATCTACACTATTTAATTTCTCGCCTAGCTGTTGATACTCTGCCATTAATGGCTTCAGGCCTCCCATTGCCACAATCAATGAATCAGTCACATAATCCATTTTTAGCCTCAATTGCTCCATTGTTGATTGAGCCTCCTGTGTTGTCAAAACGAGCTCATCAGATAAATTTTTAAAATTGTCTATGGCCAAAGCAATGGTATCCTTTCGCGTAACAAAAGGTTCTAACACATCATTTATTCTATTGACCAAAGCAGATAAAGAGTTTGCTGCAGACAATCCTTCTTGTGTTAAAAGTTCAGTTATTCCTCCATCAATCTCGTCATTTAAGGTATCTCCTGATTGCAAAAGTTTAGTCCCACCCGGTTTTAAGATCAATTGTATTTGATTACCCCCTAAGAAATCTGGTTTTGCCAGCCTTGCATAAGTACTATCAGTCATTTTGATAGTCTTATCAATGGCTAGAGTTACTACTATTTCATTGTATTGGTCGTTAGAGAACCCTCTCTCTATCACGCTTCCAACATCTAATCCATTGAGGATTACTCGGTCACCTTTATTAAGACCACTTACATTTTTATATGCTACGTAATAGGTATTGAGTGGTGAAAAAACGTCCAGCCCTCTTAAGTAGTTAAAGCCTACATAGAGTAAGGCGGCCATTAAAACCACAAAAAGTCCAACCTTGAATTCTTTACCTTTTGCCACTAGTTGTCTATTGTTTTTTGATATTCGAAATAATCTCGAATGGCCCTAAAAATGGCCGAAGCGATATACTCCTGTACTTCACTTGTACTCAGTTCATTTTCTTCTTTCGGGTTCGAAAGATAACCTATTTCAACCAAAACACTAGGCATTGCGGTATTCCATAATACCCAAAGACTAGATTGCTTGACTCCCAGACTCCTCCTTCCGGCCCTCTTGGAAAACTGATCCTCAATGTTTTGTGCAATCCTGATGCTGTTCTCTTGATATGCTTCTTGCATAATCTCAAACATGATACTCACTTCAGGAGATTCAGGATCGAACCCCTGATACTTCTCCTCATAATTATCCTCAAGTGTAATTACCGAATTCTCTCTCTTTGCTACTTCAAAGTTTCTACCTTCATTTTTAGTTCCCATTACATAGGTTTCGGTACCATATATGTGGGAGTTACCTTTAGGCATGGCATTTGCATGAATCGACACAAATAAATCAGCTTCCGCTTGATTGGCTAGTACAGGCCTTTGATCCAATTCAATGAATTTATCCTCTTTACGCGTAAAAATTACTTCGATATCATCGGCATATGTGTTGAGGTATTCGCCTACTTTCTTTGAAACAGAAAGCACAATATCCTTCTCTTTTACCTTAGCACCACGAGTTCCCCAGTCTTTGCCACCATGGCCTGGGTCTATGACAACTTTATACGTCTTGCTCTCTTGTGCATACAATTTCGGGCTTAAAACACTGAATAATGTTAAAAGAGCTAAAGAGACGAGATAAAAGTTCTGTTTGATGCGCATGAAACGATCGATTGAAATAACTTTACGCAAAAATCTTAAAAATTCGGAAAAACCGAAATTCAGCGTGTTTTCAAACGGAAAAATATTCATTGCTCTCATTTTTACTCTTTGTTGCCTCAGCCTTGAGGCTCAGGTTAATAATACTGGTAATGAACGTCAACAAAACCGTGCCGAAAATCAAAGGCCTACGTTAGGCGATACAACAAAAGGCCAAACCGATTCTCTACAAGTTGCTGTAAATGGAATACAAACTACCATTATTTATTATGCTGAAGACTCAATAATAACAAGATTAGTAAATAACACTACTTATCTATACGGAAACGCTCAAATAGAATATGGTGATATAAATCTTATTGCAGCAAGAATAACTATTGACAGGAATAAGAACGAACTCAGAGCTACTGGCGTACAGGATTCAACAGGAACTTGGATAGGACGGCCCATTTTCCAAGATGGTCCGGACAGATTCGATACAGAAGAGATCAGGTATAATTTTGAAACCCAAAAAGCATATATCAAAGGCGTAGCCTCAAAACAACAAGATGGCTACATTCGAGGCGATGTAGTTAAAAGAGATTCAGATCAAAGTGCCTACATAAGTGGTGGTAAATATGTGCCTTGTCCAGAAGATGCTGAGGCCGGAACTTACATTAAGGCAAAGAAGATAAAGATCAATCCAGGCAGAAATGTAATTACAGGTCCTTTTTTACTTTATGTGGCAGATATACCCACCCCTCTCGGCTTACCCTTTGGTTATTTCCCCGACACTCAAGAGGCTACATCTGGCATTCTATTCCCCAAATATGGAGATGAAAGAAGAAGAGGTATTTTCTTGAAAGAGGGTGGATACTATTTTGCTTGGAATGATTATATCCATACCGCAGTAACAGGAGACATTTATTCTAAAGGGAGTTGGGGCACAAGTATTCGTTCGGCTTATCAGAAGCGTTATGCCTTCAGTGGTCAATTCAACATCACTTATAACAGAAACGTTACTCCAGACTATGATCCTAACCAACTTGACTCTAAGGATTTTTGGGTAAGTTGGTCTCACCGACCTGATTCTAGAGGGAAAAACGCCAGATTTTCAGCAAGTGTAAATGCAGGTACAAGTACCTATAACCAAAACAACCTAAGCACCACCAATATTCAAAACAACATTAGGTCTGAATTTAGGTCGAATGTTCAGTATAGCGGGATTATACCACGATCTCCATTTAGTTATTCATTCAGTGCAAGGCACAATCAGAATGTAGAAACTAATATTATAGATGTCTCTCTTCCTGAAATGTCTTTGAATATGAACCGAGTATATCCTTTCAAAAATGCAGAGGCTGACATTCTCAATAGGCTCAATTTTGGTTGGAATTTTGACGCTTCAAATCAGATCACAAATATTGTTAGACCGAATACAGCAGGATTCAACATTGCCAATGGATCATCAGCAACAGATACTATTTCAGTGGGCTTCGATACCCTGGGAGAACTGTTAGACAAAGCTAAAAATGGCGCAAGACACAATGTGAATGTAACCACTTCATTCAGCCTGCTCCAGTTTTTGAACTTCTCACCTTCCTTTAGATTAGAGGAGCTTTGGTATCTAGATGAACTACAATATGAGTTTATTGAAAGCGATAATGCCGTTAGAATAGATACCCTAAGCGGTTTTAGTAGAGCAATGACATATTCAGCAGGTGTAGGTTTATCTACACAACTATACGGTATTGTCAATTTTAGACAAGGTAAAAGAGTTGAGGCCATTAGGCACATTATGAACCCTAACATTAGCTTTAGCTATCGTCCTGATTTCTCTGATCCTAAATACGGGTATTTTCAAGAAGTACAAACTGATACCCTGGGCAACACCCGACTTCTTTCAAAGTACGATGGATTTAGATTTGGCTCTCCAGGTTTGGGAGAATCTGCTGCCATCTCATTTGGAGTTTCCAATAAGTTTGAAATGAAAGTAAGAAGCGATACTGCCAAATCGGAGAAAGTGGCCCTGTTAGAAAGCTTAAATTTCAGTGGGAGTTATAATTTTCTTGCCGATTCATTCAAACTTTCAAACATCGCCATTACGGCCAGAACGACATTGTTCGATCGTAAACTAAACATCAACATGGGTGCTACGTTCGACCCTTATACCTATCTAACCCGTGTTTCTGAGGGTGGAGAAGAATCCTTACAAAGAGTCAACTCCTTAGCCATTAGCTCAGGAAGAGGACTAGGTAGAATTACTTCCGCTAGATTTTCATTATCAACGAATCTAAACTCGCGGACATCTTCAACAGGCACCTCGAGTATGGGTGGAATAGGTGGTCCTCTAAGCCCGGGAGGACTTGGAGACGGGTTTGGCAATCAGGCCGCAGGAGAATTTGGAAGCTTGAATGATGGAGGAAATTCCGGATTAGGGGATTACTTCTATGACCCCAATAACTATGTAGATGTCAGTGTGCCCTGGAATGTTAGGTTCAGTTTTGATTACAGCTATCGTTGGAGCCCTACCAATTCAACTACTCGACAAGCCGTCAAAGCTTATGGCCAGATCAGTTTAACTCCTAAATGGCAAGTCACATACAATACAGGTTATGATTTTGCACAGAAAGAATTCACCACCACTTCGGTTGGACTCTATAGAGACCTTGGTTGTTGGGAAATGAGAGCAAACTGGATACCATTTGGTGCATTCACATCATACACTATTGACATCCAGATCAAATCTTCAGTACTGAAAGATCTAAAGATCAGCCGCAGAAGAAGTCAGTTTGATAGTAACAGAGGATTCGGGGGCGCCTCTTCTTTCTAAGCAGTAAATTCAACTGTCAGAGAATCATTCACCTTTTGAACTTTTGCTAAACCACTCTTAGTTAATTCTTTGATCGACTTATCCCATTTTTTATTCGATAGACCCGCCAAATCTTTAATATTTGAAAGCTCGTCTTTCCCGGCTTTTTTGATTAGTTCAAGGACAGCTTTTGCCTCATCGGTTAACTCTACAGCGATCACCTTTTTTTCAGGCTTCATCTGAGGGAAGAAAAGTACATCCTGAATTGAATTCGAATTGGTCATGATCATACTTAATCGATCTATACCTACACCCAATCCGGCTGTTGGAGGCATACCGTATTCTAAGGCTCTCAAGAAGTCTTCATCCAAAACCATCGCTTCATCATCCCCCCGTTTTCCTAGCTCTAATTGCTCTTCGAAACGCTGACGTTGATCTATAGGATCATTTAATTCAGAGAATGCATTACAGATCTCTTTACCATTACAAATGGCTTCAAATCTTTCTACCAAACCTTCTTTGGTTCTGTGCTTTTTTGCCAATGGTGACATCTCTACGGGATAATCAGTAATGAAGGTTGGTTGAATAAGCTTTGGTTCGCAATGCTCCCCAAAGATCTCATCGATTAACTTACCTTTCCCCATAGAATCATCAACTTCTACTTTCAATTCCTGAGCTGTTTTCCTTAACTCATCCTCATCCATTTCAGAAATATCTACACCCGTAAAGTGATCGATAGCTTCGAACATGGTAAATCTTTTCCACGGACGTTGAAAGTTGATCTTGTTCTCTCCTACTTGAACTTCAGTAGTTCCGTGAAGATCCATGGCTACCCTTTCCACCATTTCCTCTACTAGATCCATTATCCAGTTGTAATCCTTATAGGCTACATAGAGTTCTACCTGAGTAAATTCTGGGTTATGGAAACGAGACATTCCTTCGTTTCTAAAATCTTTAGAAAATTCGAATACTCCATCGAAACCACCAACGATCAATCTTTTCAGATACAACTCATTTGCAATACGTAAATAGAGAGTCATATCTAAAGTATTGTGATGGGTCTTGAATGGTCTGGCTGCCGCACCACCATAAAGTGGTTGTAGAATTGGGGTTTCTACTTCTAGGTATCCTTTATCTGCTAAATAATCTCTCATTGAGTTTACCAGCTTCGTCCTTTTGATGAATGCATCCTTAACCTGTGGATTTACCACAAGGTCTACATATCGTTGTCTATA
>CBFIDS010000047.1:0-10904 GCA_965661435.1 Roseivirga sp. | reverse complement strand
TTCTTCAAAGTGGTCTTTTAAATAATCATTAACCACCATGGCCATGTTAGTAGGGAAGAGCTTGTTCTTCTCCGCACCTGTAGTTTCTATCGCTGTATTGGCCCTGATCTCATCATTCTTGAGAATCAATTCCTTGTAAGGTCTATCAACACCTTCTCTATTTTCCTTAATTACATATTCACGCTTCTGAATTGTAGAAATAGTTGGCGCATAGGTAGAGGGACGACCAATACCCATTTCCTCTAATTTCTTTACTAAACTGGCCTCGGTATATCGAGCTGCAGGTCTTGTAAATGACTCTCGAGAATAAATCCTATCTAATTCAAGTGATTGCCCCACATTTAATGGAGGAAGCATACCTTTTGCCTCTTCTTCATTCTCATCATCTGATGATTCCATGTAAACCTTGAGGAATCCATCGAATTTCACTACTTCACCTTGTGCCACTAAATTTTCAGAAGCCGTTGAAATACCAATAGTGGCAGTAGTTTTTTCTAGTTTGGCATCTGCCATTTGAGAAGCAGCCGCTCTTTTCCAGATCAATTCATAAAGTCTTTGCTCATCGTAATTAGCGCCTGTAGAATGTACTGCAAAATTAGTAGGGCGAATGGCTTCGTGTGCTTCTTGAGCACTTTGTGACTTTGTCTTGAATGTTCTGTTTTCAACGTATTCTTTGCCATAAGCAGAAGAAATTTCTTTTGTAGCTCCTTGTATTGCTTCGTTTGAAAGATTTACAGAATCTGTTCTCATATAAGAGATCTTACCTGCTTCATAAAGCTTTTGAGCCAAGCTCATTGTACGAGAAACGGAATAGCCTAGCTTTCTACTGGCCTCTTGTTGAAGTGTTGAAGTGGTAAAAGGAGGGGCGGGGGATCGCTTTCCAGGTTTGGTTTCCAGATTTTCGATCTTGAATGCCGCACCTAAGCAAGATTCTAAAAAGGCCTGAGCTTCTTCTTCTGTTTTTAATTTCTTGGGTAATTCTGCTTTTAAGGTTTTGCCTTCTATATTAAAGAATGCACTGACCTTGAAAGTACTATTTGTTGAAAATTGATCTATTTCTCTTTCCCTTTCAACCACTAATCTTACTGCAACTGACTGAACTCTTCCAGCCGATAGCTTAGGAGCTACCTTTCTCCAGAGTACAGGTGAAAGTTCATATCCAACGATCCTATCCAGGATTCTCCTTGCTTGCTGCGCATTAACAAGATCAATATCAATTTCTCTAGGGTTCTCTAATGCTTTCTGGATCGCAGACTTTGTTATCTCTCTGAATACTATACGTTTAGTGAATCCGTCTTTAAGCTTTAGTGCTTCTTTTAAATGCCAACTGATCGCTTCTCCTTCACGGTCATCATCACTCGCCAGATAGATAGTTTCTGCTTCCTTGGCTAGTTTTCTTAAATTCTTAATAACATCTTTTTTGTCAGCTGTGATCTCATAGGTAGGCTCGAAGTTATTTTCGATATCGATAGCTTTATCTCCTTTAGGAAGGTCACGTACATGACCATAACTGGAAACAACTTTAAAGTCTTTTCCAAGGTATCCTTCTATGGTTTTTGCTTTCGCGGGGGACTCTACTATAACGAGATTTTTTGACATATTTAAACGTATTTTTTTCTGCTGAGCGCACCAAAGATGCGTATAAAATTTTCAAAAAAACAAATGAAGAAATCAACGATTTGGAAAATAGTATATCAATTTGCGGCTTCTTTCGTTGATGGAAACATAACCCAACAACAATCCAAATGGTTAAAAATTTATTGCTTATCCGACATGCAGAAGCCGAATTCCCAAGTGAGCAAAAAAGAGATTTTGAGAGAAGGCTTACTCAAAATGGTAAGAATCAGGCAACTATATTAGGAGCTTACCTTAAAAAGAGAGCTTTCGCAATTGATGGACTATACCATAGCCCAGCCTTTAGAACTATTGAAACCGCAGAGGCTATTATCAATGCAGTAGACAACAGCCCTAGACTGATGGATGCCGAAGAACTTTACGAAGCTACTGGTAATCTAATGAAGGCTTTTGTGAACCGGTTGGATGATAATTTTCAGAATGTGGCAATTATAGCTCATAATCCAGGGATCTCTGAACTACATAATTACCTCACACAAGAATTCGAGACTTATGCAACGGCTACTTGTGCAATCTTAGAATTAGATATTGATAGTTGGTCTAATCTTTCAGGAAATATGGCCATAACCAAAGATCTTTATTATCCTGGAATGATTGATGAATGAAATAGATCGAATATTCCATACAACTCCATAAATTTAGATTTATAAATAATAGAAAATGGGCTTTGAAGAGTTTGATCCTAATGGGGTGGGTGTAAAGGGAAGTTTGTTTGGACTTCCATATACTCTGGATGAGGCAGAGATCATTGTGATTCCTGTGCCATGGGATGTAACCGTTTCTTATGGGGCTGGAACTTCTTTTGCTCCCGAAGCGATTCTAGAAGCTTCTTCTCAAGTAGATTTTGAAAGCCCAGATTATTCAGAAGCTTGGAAAGTGAAGGTAGCCATGGCCGAAATTCCAGAGGTTTGGTTATCGTTGGGGCAGGAGCTTCGTGCCAATTCGGAACAATACATTGATTGGTTGGAATCAGGATCCGACCCTGTTCTTAAAGAAGAAATGGAATCTATTCTTTCTGAGATCAACGAAGAATCTGCTCAGCTGATGAATTATGTGGAGCAGGAAACGCAATACTGGAGAGAACAAGGAAAGCTCACTATTCTCTTAGGTGGTGATCATAGTACACCATTAGGACATATAACCTCCATTGGCAAGCTGAATCCGGGTATGGGTATTCTTCAAATAGATGCACATGCTGATCTGAGAGAGGCTTATGAAGGGTTTCAGTATTCTCATGCCAGTATCATGCGGAATGCTTTAAAAAACCCAGAAGTCTCTAAACTGATCCAAGTAGGTATTCGAGATTATTGTGAAGAAGAGGTGGAATACGTGCAGGAATCGAAGGGTAGGGTGGTTTCCTTTTACGATCAACGTATCAAAGAAGAACAGTACAATGGTAAGACATGGTCTGAGCTCTGTGATGAAATTGTCCAAGTGCTGCCGAATGAATTCTATCTTTCATTCGACATAGATGGATTGGATCCTAAGCTATGTCCTAATACCGGAACTCCAGTTCCTGGGGGATTCGAGCTAGAAGAAGTTTTCTATTTATTAAAAAAAGCAATTGAATCAGGAAAGAAACTTGTGGGTGCTGACCTCAATGAAGTTTCACCCGGAGAAGATGAATGGGATGCAAACGTAGGAGCAAGAGCCTTGTTCAGGATGATCCAGTTTTTGTACAAGAGCCATCAATCTTAGACATTATCCTACCATTCAAGTAGACTCTGCCATATAATCGACATATCTATTTGCTGGACAATATCTATTCAATTATTATAGCAGCTTCATAAAAATAGATCACGTGGGTTTTTTAGATAGTGCTGTATCATGGTTCGCTGGATGGATCTGGGGAATTCCTTTACTAATACTGGTAATGGGAGGAGGATTGTATTTCATGATCTATTCCAGATTCATGCCTTTCCTTTACTTTAAACATGCTATTCTGGTGTTGGCAGGAAAGTATCACGAGGATGATAAGGAAGGACAGATCAGTCATTATGAAGCGCTATCAACAGCATTAGCAGCCACTGTAGGAATGGGAAACATCTCAGGAGTTGCAGTGGCCATTACCATGGGGGGACCTGGGGCCATATTCTGGATGTGGGTTTCGGCATTTTTCGGAATAGCGACTAAATTCTTCACATGTACTTTGGCGGTAATGTTCAGAGGTAAGGATTCCAATGGAGAAGTAAGCGGTGGGCCAATGTACGTGATCACTGAAGGGCTCGGGCAGAAATGGAGACCCTTTGCCGTATTCTTCTGTATTTTCGCTCTGATCGGTGCACTTCCTATCTTTCAAGCCAATCAGTTGACAGCCGCTCTTAATGCAGTGCTAGCCCCAAATGTTGGATATGATGCAAAAGCTTCATTCTCATTATTTGGCGCAGATATCTCAATCGCTTCAACAATCATTGGATTGATCTTAACCATTCTTGTTTCAACTGTCATCTTTGGTGGGATCAAGAAGATCGCTAAAGTAGCTTCTAGAATGGTGCCTTCTATGGTGGTGCTTTATTTCATCTTGGTCGTTTATATTCTGTTGCAGAACGTTGGGCAGATCCCTTCAATATTTGCCTCTATTATAAGTGAGGCATTTACTGGAAGTGCTATTTTAGGTGGTGGAGTTGGAGCTGTTCTAATCGTTGGAGCTAAAAGGGCAGCATTCTCAAATGAAGCAGGGATAGGTACAGCACCTTTAGTTCATGGTGACTCTAAAACAGACGAACCTGTAAGAGAAGGGTTGGTAGCCATGCTCGGACCAGCGATTGACACCTTAGTAGTTTGTACATTGACAGCTTTGGTGATCTTGGGAACTGGAGTTCATGAAGCATATCTTGGAGCTGAAGATACAGGTTTACTTGGCGTCACTTTAACGCTAGAGGCATTCAATACAGCTATTCCTGGTTATGGAGGCTATTTCTTAGGGCTTTGTATATTGGTGTTCGCGGTAAGCTCATTACTCTCTTATTCTTATTATGGGGTGAAATGCATGTCCTTCATGCTAGGAGCGAAGAAGGGTAATCTTTACAACTACATATATATAGGTACCATTATTTTAGGAGCAGTAGCCTCATTAGGATTTGTGGTGAATCTTATCGATAGTGGATTTGCTTTGATGGCCATACCAACTATGGTTTCCGCAGTGATCCTTGCTCCGAAAGCATGGAAAGCAGCTAAATCATATTTTAAAAGGTTGAAAGCAGGGGAGTTTGATGATCAGGTAGGGTGATCAGAAATTGGTCGTTTTAAAGGCCAATTATCTTATTCAATGCTTCAATATTCTTTTTGCTATTACCAATGTAGATCTCATCATCAATAATGAAAACAGGTCTTTTCAGGAAAGTATACTCTTCTAAAATGTAGTTCTTTAAATCCTCTTCGCTTAGGCTCTTTTCCTTTAATCCTAATGACCTATATTTTCTCGCAATCTTTGAAAAAAGACTTTCATAGCTACCTGATAATTCCCTCATTTCTTTGATCTGCTCAAGGGTGATCGGTTCAGTTTTAATGTCTTGTTTTTCGAAATCATCAAGCGCTAATTCCCTCATAATTCGTTTGCAGGTATCGCATGTAGAGAGGTAGTAAACTTTTCTCATCCTTCAGTTTATTTGTCTTTTTCGGAGTTAAACAGCAAAAATATCGGTTTTGTAACAAATTTGGCACATTTCCGCTTGTATCTTAACCACAATTCATTTTTTTTGTATCGCTGATAAATAACTAAACTACGAATCTGTACTGGAGGGCATCTGACCTTTCGGAAACTAAAATTGAATAATCATGATGAGAAGACTATTAAATGTTGCTTTAGCTGCTGTTTGCTTAACTGTGGTATCTGTATCAGCTCAGGCTCAAGATGCACTGACCGATCAGGACTACAAAGACTACGCTATCATACTTTTAGCACAAAAATCTATTACTGACAAGATCACTCCAGCTGTAGAAAGCTACATTGCTAAACAAGACGGTATCGACAACAACAGGTTTGCAGAGTTAGATGCTATTGCTAAAGGCGATGCAAGTAAATTACCTAATGGAACTCCAACTGAGCAATTCGAACGTACGTTTTATGAAACTATGCAAGATAGAGTGGTAAAGAGAAAGCAAAAAGCTGCTCAAACCGTAGTAAGCCAATTGGCTACTCATGCATTAGGTGCAAAAAAATACAATGCAGTTAAAAAGGCTTATGCTTCTGGAGGGGATGCAAAGTCTAAAATCGATGCCTTTATGGCAGAATTAGTTGAGAAACCTTAATCAACCTTAATATACTAATAATGGAAAAGGCTGCTTCGGCAGTCTTTTTTTTATGCCCGATGATAAGAGTTACGAGCTCTGAGCTGCGAGGCTAGAGCTGTGAGCTACGAGCTATGAGCCAAAAGCTGTGTGCTATGAGCTACGAGTTTAGAGAGCTTAGCCTTGTGATGAGACAAGAACTGAGAGTTGTCAGTAACGAAATCCATATTTCTTTTCCGCGTTTCCACAATATTTAAATAGGTTTGTCATTATCATTCCAAAAGCTTCGGTTTTGAAACGCATCATATACTTCCTGGTCATCATTTGCACTTTGAGCAGCATTAACATAGATGCAGAAGCGCAGCTATTCAAGAAAAAGAAAAAGAAAGCGAATCTCACAGGCTTTGTATTGGAAGAAGCAGAAACTCCAGAGGAGCGTCAGAAAAGACTTAGGAGACAGTTGGTCAATCCAGTGAGAAGTGTGCTCAATAAGTTCAATTTTAGTATTGAAAAGAGTTTGGGCTATTTCACTTATCAAAATCCTTTGGAGAATGTTTCGATCGTTCGAAATCGAAATAATAACAACCTCTTTATTGTGCCTTTGGGTCAAGAAGGAGGGGCAACACAGCCCATCAACGCATTCAATAATTGGCAGACCCGCTTCACAGAATTGAATGTGAACAACATAGGCAATGAAAGTGAAGTAGTTAGGACTAATGCAACACCGGTCGTTTATAAAAATGTTGGAAGATATAACCCATATGTATTCAGACTGTCTTTCAGCTTGAAGAAGTTAGATAAAGGTCATTTTGAAAGAACAGGAGAGAAGCGCTATTTAAATGAGGACTTGCTTCGTTTAGGAGGAGGTATAGGTTTCGGGGCCATGAAATTCAAGCGCGACTACAATCGACAAGACACAGATCTATTTATCGGAGATTATAACCTACAGGAAACCAAGCTCTCTACTACCAAGATGTTCGGTTCAATTACCTATAATTTATTTAGCAGAAGTGACTTTTCGGCACTAGTTGATGTCTATGGTGGAGTCTGGAGGATCAAGTCGGAGCAAATCAGTGATAGCAATGTCGATTACGATCCATTTTTCAATGTGGGGGTCATGCTTCAAAGAACTTTTTCTAAATATTTCAAGGGCTATATCAGGCCCAATATTGAAATGAGAGGTTACACTTTAGCCAATGAGTTGATTTCAACTGAACATAAGTTTACTGTTTTCAGTATAGATCTAGGTCTATTGCTCAAATACCCTATTTATCCACGCAATAAGTATAAGGCGGACATGGTCCAAATGGAGCATGTTTTTAACGGGAAGATGTACCGTGGAAGGCCATTTTATCGCAAGCAAAATCCAAGATATGGTCAACGCAGAAACTCCAGAAAAGAGAGGAGTTCAAACTTTCCGATCATCAATCGAGAAAAGTCAAAAAAAGGTGGTGGAAATGGCAATTAATCCTTTCATTTTGGAGCCTTTGAACGGATAATATTTAGTATCTTGCGACTTTAAAACAAACGGACTTTTTTAACCATTTATGGCAGAAGGAGATAAGGAAACTATCATCCCGATCAACATAGAAGATGAGATGCGAGGAGCATACATCGACTACTCTATGTCGGTGATTATTTCAAGAGCATTACCAGATGTACGCGACGGTCTCAAGCCGGTACACAGAAGAGTACTTTATGGTATGCTTGACTTAGGAGTTAACTGGAATAAATCCTATAAAAAATCAGCAAGAATTGTTGGAGAGGTGTTGGGTAAATATCACCCGCATGGTGACTCATCGGTATACGATACTATGGTACGTATGGCGCAGGAGTGGTCTCTGAGATATCCATTAGTAGATGGTCAAGGTAACTTCGGTTCTATTGATGGTGATTCTCCTGCAGCAATGCGTTACACTGAGGCTCGTTTAAAACGAATTGCCGAGGAACTGCTTGCTGATATCAACAAAGACACTGTCGATTATCAATTCAACTTTGACGATACCTTAAAGGAACCAACTGTACTTCCTGGTAGATTACCCAACTTGTTGGTCAATGGATCTTCCGGTATTGCAGTAGGTATGGCCACCAATATGGCACCTCACAACCTCACAGAGGTGGTGAATGGTACCATTGCCTATATCGACAATAGAGACATCACCATTGAGGAGTTGATGCAATACATCACTGCTCCAGATTTCCCTACAGGGGGAACCATCTATGGATATACTGGTGTCAAGTCAGCATTTGAAACGGGTAGGGGTCGTGTGGTGATGAGAGCCAAGGCCGATATCGAGGTGCTGAAGAACGAAAGAGAGCGCATCATTGTCACTGAGATCCCATATATGGTGAACAAAGCCAGCATGATCGAGAAGACTGCGGCTTTGGTGAATGAAAAGAAAATAGAAGGTATTTCTGATATCCGTGACGAATCGGACAGAACAGGAATGCGCATTGTCTATGAGCTGAAGAAAGATGCTATCGGTAATGTGGTGTTGAACAACCTGTTCAAATATACTCAGCTACAGTCATCTTTTGGGGTGAATAATGTTGCCTTGGTAAAGGGCAGACCTTACACGCTCAACCTCAAAGACTTGATCCTCAATTATGTAGAACACCGTCATGAGGTGGTGATCCGCAGAACTCAGTACGAACTGAACGAAGCAGAAAAGAGGGCACATATCTTAGAAGGTTACTTGATCGCGCTAGATAACCTAGATGAAGTGATCGAATTGATCAGAGCTTCTAGGGATCCTGAGATCGCTAAGGCTGGTCTGATGGATAAGTTTGGCTTATCAGATATCCAAGCCAAGGCAATTCTGGAAATGAGACTTCAGCGTTTGACAGGTCTTGAAAGAGACAAGATCAAGAAGGAGTACGATGAGATCATGGAATTGATCACCAGATTAAAAGAGATCCTTGAGAAAGAAGAGCTGAGAATGCAGATCATCAAAGATGAACTGATAGAGATCAGAGATAAGTATGGCGATGAAAGGAGAACAGACATTGTTCATTCGGCAGAAGACTTCACCACAGAAGATATGATCCCGAATGAGGAAATGCTCATCACTATCTCTCATCAAGGATACATCAAAAGAACATTACTTTCAGAATATAGAACGCAAGGTAGAGGTGGAGTAGGCTCAAAAGGAGCTGGTTCTAAAGACGATGACTTCACAGAATACCTATTCACAGGAATGACTCACAATTACCTGTTGATCTTCACTGAATACGGTAAAGTATTCTGGAAGAAGGTATGGGAGCTTCCTGAAGGTAGTAAGACCTCCAAAGGCCGACCTGTTCAAAACCTGATCAATATAGAGCCAGGAGATAAGATCAGAGCGGTGATCAACGCAGAAGATCTGAAAGACGAAGATTATATCAATAACTACTTTGTGGTGATGTGTACTGAGCATGGTACCATCAAGAAGACTACATTGGAGGCTTATTCTAGACCTAGAACTAATGGGATCAATGCCATTACGATCAATGAAGGTGATAGACTATTAGAGGTTAAATTGACCAATGGAGATAATCACATCATTATTGGCAAGCGTTCTGGTAAAGTGGTACACTTCCACGAAAGGGATGTACGCTCAATGGGTAGAACAGCTGCTGGTGTAAGAGGTGTAACCCTAGAAGGCAAGGACGATAGAGTCGTTGGCATGGTATGTGTAAGTAGAGATGATGCGAACCTGTTAGTCGTTTCAGAAAAAGGCTATGGTAAGCGCTCTCCAATTGATGATTACCGTATTACCAAGCGCGGTGGTAAGGGTGTTAAGACCATTAACATTACTGAAAAAACCGGTAACTTGGTATCCATTAAAGAAGTGATAGATACAGATGACCTGATGATCATTAATAAGTCGGGCATCACGATCAGAATCTCTGTTGACAATCTAAGAGTTATGGGTAGAGCAACACAAGGAGTGAAGCTGATCAGATTACAGGAAGGGGATGAAATCTCTTCTGTAGAAAAGATAGAGCAAATTGCTGGTGCTGAAGAAGTTATAGAATCTTCAGAACAAGAAAATGAGGGAGGTGAAGAGCCAACTTCAGAACAGACAGAATCGTAATTTTGAACTTAATTAGACTAAAATAACCATGAAGAAATTGTTTTATACTGCTGCCTTTTCATTGTTAATTGTGGCAGGAGCATTCGGGCAAAAGAAAGTTCTACGTGATGCAGAAAAGGCATTTCGTAAAGAAAATGTAGACGAAGCTATTGAGTTAGCTATTCAAGCCACTAAAGATCCTGAAACAGGGGCGGAGACTGATGTTTACCTTTTATTAGGACAGATCTATCAGCAAAAATTCGTTCAGAGCGAGTTTGCTGACCTAGAATCAGCCCAAAATAGTCTTGATTGGTACTTGAAAGCCATTGAAGTAGGTGATGAAAAGACCAAAGAAGATGTAATGGAGCAACCATTTTTCGCCCAAGATAAATTTATGGGTGGGGGTGAACAGCTAGGCTTATTGGACTATTATTTCACTACTCAAGGTAATAATGCCCTTGAAGCACAGGATTATGAGAGAGCTCATAAGTTGTTGGCTATGTCTTCTCAAGTGGAATCTACGATCGAAAGAGATTTCTTTGCGGCATATGCTGCTCAACAAGGAGATATGATGGATGAGGCTTACAAATACTACAAGAGTGTGATCAGCTATGATGAAGAGTATGATAATAAGCCATTCGCTTATAATGGTGTAATTCAGTATGAGATCGATAATGAGGATTTTGATAATGCTTTGATGCATATCAGAGAAGCCGCTGAATTATATCCAGATTATGATACGCCAAATTACAAACAATGGGAAGTTGATGTATTGGTTCAATCTAACAAAATGCAAGAGGCTATTGATGGTCTAAATGAGATCATTGCTAATGGTAATGCTGATAAGACAACTTATTATGTTTTGTCATACTTACAGTGGAATGATGAACAATTCGCTGACGCTGAGAAAAATGCTATGATCGCATTAGAAATGGATCCAGAATATAGTGACGCACTATATGTCGCAGGTTCTGTGATCTTTAA
>CBFIDS010000046.1:0-18064 GCA_965661435.1 Roseivirga sp. | reverse complement strand
GTCAAGCTGACTTTTCAGCCACCAATAGGTAGGATGATAGAAAAAGACAATTTGTAAGACGTTGATAATGATGTTGATAACAAAATCTTTTCGCTTGAAATGTGATAGCTCGTGATAAAGAATGGCTTCAACTTCATCAATACTAAGTCCCTCAATGAGTCCGATAGGAAGCAATATAGTAGGGCGGATAATTCCGACAATGATCGGGCTTTTTATCCAAGAACTAGTTTTTAACTCTACATTGCTTTTAATACCCAAAACGGCCTTAATATGGATTAATAGGCTATTTATAGACGTATTTGTCATTGGTACAGCCAAGTTCAGCATTCGCTTTAACCAAATGAAGGAACCCAATACTTTCAGCATAAAAAGTACCATGCCAGCCAACCATGCCATAGCGATGTAGGCAGAATTTTGTTCTATCCAAAAAAGTGTGCTGTTCGATTGTGGATTGGTGTTTATGGAACCTGTAACCTCTGGTATTGTGAATGTTGTTGGGTTGATGTCAACGGTTTGAATGCTAAGGTTTTCCACAGCTACTTCAGGCCAAAAATGGACTAGGTTTAAAATCAATAATGTCGGCAAAAGTACAAGCCCGCCAAGCACTAATTTGTACCTGATCTCTGCAGATTTTTTTCTTAATGTCACTAAGAATAGAAGTACTAAAAAGACCAGAATAGCCCCTTGCCAGAGTGAATGAACAAGGCTTAAACCAAGGCTTTCTAGATAATGATCAATGCTGTTCATCGCGCTCCAGTTTATCTATTAAAGCCTTGATCTCCTCTAATTCTTTGGCACTTGCTTTTCCACTGCCAAGTGCACTCAAGACTAACTCACTTGCAGAACCACCGAAGGCGGTATGTAAGAGCTTATCCACTAACTGACCTTGAATATCTTTGGCCTGAACCTCTGGCAAGTAAATGTGTGTCCTGCTAGATTCATCCCGAGAGACCAAGCCTTTTTGACTCATGATCTGCATAAGCTTCAATGTAGTTGTGTAACCAACTTCTTTTTGCTCATTCATTTTTTCATTCACTTTACGAACACTAGAAGGCCCCTCTTTCCAAAGGATATTGAGTATTTCTAGTTCAGTTTCTGTTGGCTTTATCATACTACGATTAATTTCGTACTTCAATTATATACGAAGAGTTTCGTAAATCAAAATGAACTACGAATTATTTCGTAACATTTAACATTTTAAATTGAAGCTTATAGCAAATATCCATGTCAGCTAACCATAAAAGAAATCAAAAGAGTAGTGAACTTGGCTTCGGTGAGAAGGCCTATGGTAAGAATACCCGACTCATTACTCAATCTGGTGATTTTAATGTGAAGAAGTCAGGCTTAGGTTTTGGGAATCACTGGATGTTTATCATGAGTTGATCTCCATGAACTGGTTTCCGTTCATTCTGTTAATCACCTTGGTTTTCTTTATGGTGAATATTGTGTTCGCAACTCTCTATTTTCTGGCTGGACCAGAAGGCATATCGGGTAGAGAATCTGGAGGTATAATCAGCGACTTTGTGCATTCCTTTTATTTTTCGACCCAAACCATTACCACTGTTGGTTTTGGAAAGCTCAGTCCTAATTCTAATGCGGTAAGCGTTATTGCTGCGATTGAATCTTTTATGGGTTTACTAAGCTTTGCGATTGCCACTGGCTTGCTATTCGCTAGATTTTCAAGGGCAAACATTATCTACAGCGATAAGGCGATTATTGCCCCTTGTAAAGAGATCAATGCCTTAATGTTCAGATTCGCCAATAAAAGTAAGAATCAACTGATAGAGGTGGAAGTAGACGTGGTGATTTCCTTTTGGGATAATGAGAATGATAAACGAATCTTTCAAAGGGTAGATCTAGAGAGGAGGAAGATCAATTTTCTTTCTACGAGCTGGACACTCGTTCATCCTATTACAGAGGAAAGTCCCATTTATGGTTGGGATGCCGATACTTTTGATAATCAACAGATAGAAATTATTGTGATGTTCAAAGCATTTGACGATACCTACGTTCGGCAGATTTACGACCGAGTGAGCTACGATGAAACTGAAATTAAATGGGCAAAGAAATTCGTTCCTATTTTCGATAGAATGGACGATGGGATGATGCACATTCATTTAGAACGAATCGGGGATACAACGGATGCGGCTCTGAATTAATGACTCCGATATAAATCGTCAGTGATATTTACGTCATTAGTGATTATATTCACTACTCAACCTAACCTTAGATCATGAAAAAGAGACTATTTATTCCCTGTAGTGTAATGTGCATGGTGTTTTTTGTATCGCTGTTGATCATTAAGCCAAGTGCCAAGGCCCAAGATGGTTATCAAAGGCCACCTGAAGTTATCGCTAAGCTCATTGATGCGCCATCGACTCCTTCCGTCAGTATCGATTCTAAAGCGGAATGGATGCTTTTGATGGAAAGACCTGGTTATCCGAGTATAGAAGAAGTGTCTTCTCCTGAATTAAGAATCGGTGGTACCCGAATCAATCCTGCTACCAACGGCAGAAGCAGGCAATCTTTTATTACGGGACTTAGTTTGCAAAATATAAAGTCTGGTGAAAGCTATCAGTTTTCAGGAATGCCCACCAGTCCTGCTATCGGTAATGTTTCCTGGTCGAATAACGAAAAGAAGATCGCTTTTACGAATACCGCTGAAGATGGTATTGAGCTTTGGGTAGCAGATGTTCAGAGTAGAACTGCCAAGAGGCTTACTGGGGCTATCATTAATAATGCTTATGTCTCAGCTATGGAATGGATGCCAGATAACGAATCGATATTGGCAAGTACTATTGTCGAAAACCGAGGACCGGCTCCAAAAAGACCAAGGGCACCAAAGGGTCCGGTTGTGCAAGAGACAGCAGGGGCAGAGGCTCCTTCGAGAACCTACCAAGACTTGTTAAAAAACTCTTATGATGAAGACCTATTTGAGTATTACACTACGGTTCAGCTAAAGAAAGTTGATCTGAATGGAAATCAGACTAAAATAGGAAGTCCAGATATAATTAAAGGATTTGATATTTCACCTGATGGCCAATACATTTTAGTAGAGACCATTCAAAAGCCATTTTCTTACCTAGTTCCAGCTTCACGTTTTCCATTCAACTATGAGATCTGGAATACAAATGGACAGATGGTCAAATTGTTGGCTGAAATTCCTCTTGATGAAGTTCGACCAAAAGGATTTGATGCTACGCGAAAAGGAGCAAGAAGTGTGAATTGGAGAGCTGATGCTCCGGCTTCTCTCTATTGGGCTGAAGCTAATGATGGAGGAGACCCAAATTTGGATGTTGCGGAGAGAGACATCGTTTATGCTTTGAACGCTCCATTTAATGCCGAGCCAACCAAGTTGGCCAGTACTTCTTTAAGATACAGAGGAATTGTCTGGGGAGATGAGAATAGGGCTTGGATGAGTGAAGGTTGGTGGGCCAACCGAATGGAAAAGGCTACAATTATTGATCCTGAAAAGCCAGGAACTCCTGGTGAAGTGATCATTGAAAGAGCCACCACTGACCGTTATAACGACCCGGGTAGCCCAATAACAGTCAAGAATGAATATGGTCGCAATGTCTTAAAGTTTGATAAGAACGATGTTTTTATGACCAGCGTTGGAGGATCTCCAGAAGGAGATAGACCATTCATAAGTCGTTTTAATTTGAAGAATCAAAAACAGGAGATCCTTTTCCGTTCAGAAGCGCCATATTATGAAAGACCCATTGATATTGTAGGAGATAAAGCTGATCAGATCATCACCATTCGTGAGTCTAAATCAGAGCCAGAGAATTACTACTTGAGAGATCTAAAGGCGAATAAGCTTACACCTATAACAGCATTTCCACATCCGCAACCTCAGATGATGGAGGTCCAAAAAGAGGTCATTCAATACAAAAGAGCTGATGGCGTAGACTTGAAAGCAGAGCTTTACACGCCTGCTGGTTATGACAAAGACAAGGACGGTCCTTTACCAGTTCTGATGTGGGCCTATCCTAGAGAATATAAATCCGTAGCTAATGCAGCTCAAGTAAGAGGTTCGATATACACCTTTACTAGAGTCAGTTCTGGGTCACCATTGTTTTGGGTCTTGAGGGGGTATGCTGTTATGGCCAATACTGAATTCCCGATCATTGGAGAAGGAGACAAAGAACCCAACGATACTTTTAGAGAGCAATTGGTTTTAAATGCAGAAGCAGCAATAGATGCGGTTGTAGAATTAGGGGTTGGAGACAGAAATCGAGTAGGGGTTGGGGGCCATAGTTATGGTGCATTCATGACGGGTAACTTATTAGCCCATTCAGACCTATTTGCTGCAGGTATTGCCAGATCAGGTGCTTATAACAGAACCTTAACACCATTCGGATTTCAAAGGGAGGAAAGAACTTATTGGGAAGACCCAGATCTTTACAATTACATGTCGCCTTTTATGCATGCCGATAAAGTGAATCAACCTTTATTGCTGATCCATGGTGAAGCAGATAATAATTCAGGGACTTTTCCGATCCAGAGTATTAGATTCTACAATGCCATCAAGGGACATGGTGGTACTGCAAGATTGGTGATGTTACCCGCTGAAAGCCATGGTTACCGAGCCAAGGAGTCTATTTTGCATATGTTATGGGAAATGGATTCTTGGTTGGAAGAGCATGTGAAAAATGCAACTACTAAACCTGAGGGGGCAATGATTGATTCAAAGGATAGATAATTAAGTTTATTCAGGCCTCACTTCTAGTGAGGCCTGAATAACTTTAACTATTCACACAAAAACGCTGCACCAAAAACGCCAGCACTATCTCCTAGCTTTGGCTTCACTATCTTGGTATCCATCCGAGGGTTAAATACATACTTCTCAGCTTCCGCAACACCTCTTGAGTAAAGCTCCTCAATGTTTCCAACTCCGCCACCTAATACGATGACATCAGGATCTAAAACATTAATGATGGTTGAAATACCGAGCCCAAAGAAGTGAACCAATCGATCCAGGGTTTTAACTGCATGAATATCTTCGCCAGATCGTGCAGCAGGTATGATCTCCTTCAATCTTTTACGTATCCCCGTTTCTTTTTCATAGAAGTTTTCTAGTCCTGTTCCTGAAATGATAGTTTCCATACATCCAGATTTACCACAATAGCAAGAGCCACCTGATTCATCAAGGAAGTTGTGCCCCCATTCTCCGCCAATACCATGTTTTCCGTTGATTACATGACCATTCACTACCACGCCACCACCGCAACCAGTTCCCATGATGACCCCAAAAACAACTTCTGCTTTTGAATCAACCTCTGGGACAATACCCATTTTAGCCTCAGCCAATGCAAAACAATTAGCATCATTGGCCATTCTTGTCGGTATTCCTAAGAGCGTCTCTAAGTCCTTCTTGAATGGCTTTTTATTAATAGCTTGAGAATTTGAATTTTTGAGTAAGCCCGTGGAAGGATCCATGGCACCCGGAGTACCAATACCGATGATATCAGGCCTTTCGCCAACCTCATCAGTCAACATGTCTATTAATCGTTTGATGTTATTGAGTACATGCTCATAGCCTTTGATTCCTTCAGTATCTATTCGTTTTCTAACGATAGGAGTTGGGTCATCTTTTGAGCGTAATACTGCTCCCTCGATCTTGGTTCCTCCTAAGTCTATTCCCCAGAGTTTTTTAGACATGTTCTTAATCGTTGATTCTAAATACTTTTGATTCCCAAGGCTGCATTAGAAGATCTTCTGTAGCATCAGAGTAATTGTAAACTAGTAATTCTATTCCGGTAATGATAGGTTCAAAATCAACTTCTTTATCAGAAAAGTTAAGGACTATCAAGAACTCATCAGTTTCATCCCACCTGCGAAATGCGAAGATCTTTGGATGATCGTTTAGAATAGATTCATAGTCACCATACACGAGTGTTGGGTGATCCTTGCGGAACTGAATCATTTTTCGATAGTAATTCAGAATGGAGTATTTGCTGCGTTCCTGATCTTCTACATTAATATCATTATAGTTCGGATTCACCTTGATCCATGGCTCTACTAGCGAAAAACCAGCATTGACTTCATCATTCCATTGTACTGGGGTTCGCGCATTGTCTCTACCCATTTTGTGCACATTGTGGATATGATCGAGCGGGTTTTCGCCATTCAATTCTAAATGCCTGAAGTAATTGATCGTTTCAATGTCGCGATAATCATAAGTGGTTGGAAAGGAAACATTGCTCATTCCTATCTCATCTCCTTGATAGATGTAAGGAGTGCCTCTCATGGTGAGTAGCAGAGTTGCTAGAAGTTTGGCAGCTTTTTCACGATGCTCTCCATCGTTGGCAAAACGAGAAACGATTCGTGGGAAATCATGATTACCTAAGAAGATACTTCCCCAGCCTTTGCCGTTTAGCTTTTCATCCCACCGATTGAAGATGTTTTTGAATTCTACTAAGTCGTAGGGGATCGGGTCGAATTTCCCTCCTTCTCCCACGTCAATGAACATATGGTCGAAGTGAAAAACCATATTCAGTTCATCTCGGTCTTCACCAACATAGTCCAATCCATGATCCAAGGTTATTCCTGGTCCCTCACCAACGGTCATGATGTCATATTTAGAGAGCGCTTCCTTATTTAGCTCTTTTAAAAACTCATGGATTCTCGGGCCATTTGCATATTGCTTATTGATGGTCTCTTCGAATACTGGTGAAACCATATTGGCATTATCTGGTCTTTTTGAAATAAGGGAGATCACATCCATACGGAAGCCGTCAATGCCTTTATTGAACCAATATTTGACAATGTCTTGTACCTCTTTTCTGACTTTAGGATTCTCCCAATTCAGGTCGGGTTGTTTTCTAGTAAAAAGGTGTAGGTAATACTCATCTGTGAGTTCATCATACTCCCAAGCGGAACCTCCGAAAAAGGCCTCCCAATCGTTTGGCGGCCCACCGTTTTTGCCTGGTTTCCAAATGTAATAGTCGCGGTATGGGTTGTCTTTGGATTGCCTCGATTGAATGAACCAATCATGTTCATCTGAGCTGTGATTAACTACCAGATCCATAATCAGTTTCATGCCCCTCTCGTGAATGCCTGCGAGAAGAGCATCAAAGTCTTCCATTGTGCCGAATTCTGGCATGATTCCTCGGTAATTCGAAATATCATAGCCATTATCGTCATTTGGAGATTCATAAACTGGGCAAAGCCAAATGATATCTACTCCTAGAGATTTGATGTAATCGAGCTTTTCAATGATACCCGGTATATCTCCGATTCCATCATTATTTGAATCATTAAAGCTTCTAGGATAAATTTGATAAACTACTCCTTCTTTCCACCAAGTCTTTTTCATGTTGAGCTTATTTGTTCTTTAACCAATAAAACTGATAAGGTTCTAGTTTCAATCTTCCATCTTGGATCTTGACCTCTTTATTTGTCAAAAGATCTTTCATAGCGAATGGATTGATCTGTGTTTGAGGAAATAGCAAATGACTATATACTTCCTGATCGTCATCTTTAAAACTAGCAATGACCAAAATACTTTCTCCTTTCCATGATCTTTCATAGGCGAAGACATGTTCATTTGATGTTTCTACCAATTTGGTGTTATTGTGATCACCTAATTCAGGCATAGAAGCTCTCAATGAGATCATGTCTTTTAGTGATTGAAAAACGGATCCTTCAGGGGTACTTTTTTTCTTTCTTCTTTCGGCTTTTTGCCAATCCATCTTTGGTCTGTGCATCCATCGATTATCATCGCTTTTAGATTCATCTCTTAGAAAGGAGTAATCGTTGAGAGAGGCAATCTCGTCTCCTGAATAGATCACAGGAATACCTCCAAAGGAGAGAATGATACTGTGGAGTAAATTGATCCTTGCAATCGAACGTTTCACGGAGAGGTCATTCTTTTCTTCAATTGCTTTTTCTAAACCTGCTAAGGAAGCCATACTTCCTGAGATCCTAGCGTCTCCTGTTTTAGGATTATACATGAATGGCATTCCTTTGGAAAAGGAATTATGGAAATCACCAGTAAAGAATTTGGTTAGAAATTTTCGATGTGCTCCAGGATCGAAACCAGATTCTTGAATGTGTCGATCTTCAAAGCCCATTCCAATATCATCGTGGCACCGAACATAATTGACCCAAGTAGTACCATTTGGCTTTTTTGGTTTATCTCGCAGGCTTGATTTCATAACCCGAGTACTTCTGGTAGCGATAGAATTCCAAAGCAATGCCATAAGCGTGGCATTATAAGCCATATCGTGTTCATTACTCCATACTTCAGATTGACCAAAGTATTTCACTATCTCTTGTGGAGTGACAATAGCTTCAGCTAAAAAGGCAACACCAGGAGCAACTACTTGCGTGCACAACTTAAAGAGTTGATGAATATGATGTGCTTCAGGGAGGTTCTGACAACTGGTGCCCATTTGCTTCCAAACAAAGGCTACCGCATCCATTCTAAAAATGTCTACACCCAAATTAGCTTGCGTCAACACATTGTTGAGCATTTCCACAAAGACGTATGGATTCCTATAGTTCAGATCCCATTGATATTCATTGAAGACCGTCATGACCCATTTATCCATAGGTTTATTATAGGTAAAATTCCCTGGTGAGCTTTCAGGAAAGACTTCTGGCATAGCCTGTTCAAAAAGTTGAGGGATACTCTGGTCTTCGAAAGTGTAATAATAGTCTTGATAAAATTTGTCACCTTTCTTTGCCTTTTTAGCCCATTCATGCTCGTCTGATGTATGGTTTACGACAAAATCGAGCATTAAAAGCTTGTCTGATTTCTTCAGTGCTTTGGTAACAGCCGTTAGGTCTGAATTGCTGCCGAATTTTGGGTCAACTTTTTTGTAATTACTTACTGCGTAACCTCCATCACTTTTGAATTTGGGAGAATCAAAAAGTGGCATAAGGTGCAAGAGGTTAATGCCTAACTCATCGAAGTAATTTAACTTCTCTATAAGCCCTTTAAGATCACCATTGAAGCGATCTATATAAAGCATCATGGCAGCGATCCTCTCATTACAAAACCATTGAGGATTTTCTTCTCGATTCATGTCAGATTTAAGAAGGTACCTTGGTCTTTTTGAAGAGGCCAAAGCCATTTTTTCTAACAATAGCTTTAAGGCTGGCTCGAAATGCTCATGGTCGGCATATAGCTTTACAAAGCGACTATAAATATCAGAGAAGAGTGCGGTCAGGCGCTGATCGAAACCATCACCGAGTTTCCCTTCGTAAGAACTTAAAACCTCTTTTTTTAGAGCATTTAATGTTAAGTGAGCGGTTGGATTATACATGGTCTAAAAGCGTAATCTCTAAAATGGAAGGCTAAGGTATTTTATTAAATGGGGTTTCAAAATTCAGTCAAAAGAAAACCCTGTTCAGATTTTTCCTGAACAGGGTTTTATGGGTCAATTCATCTAAGCAAACCAGATCACAATTATTGCGGTTGCTATGAGAAGAAGTACCGAAAGTACTCTGTAATTCTTGTACCAAGGCAACCCTTTGAGCTCTATGGTTTCTTCTTTGTAGATCTTAGAACTCCATGTCATCTGATCTACTTTAGATGGATCAGGCGCTTCAGAAAGATGACTGATCATGATATTGATGATGGTTGAGATCACGAACAGCACTGGGACAATATATAAGAAGTGAACACCCGTTACATCTGTACTGATTCCTCCAAAAATGGCGAAGCAATAAATGATCCATACAATGACCAATAAATAGGAGAGTACTAAACTCCAGAAGCCCCCATGAGCGTTTGCTCTTTTATAGAACAGTCCAACCACAAAGGCAGAAACAATTGGCGGAGAAATAAAGCCTAAGATCTGCTGTAAATAGGTCCAAAGCGATCTGAAACTCTCGATCATAGGAGCCCAAGCTGCCGCGAGGATCACCAAAATTACGGTGGCAATCTGACCTGCTCTTACCAATTGCTTAGAGGTCATGTTTGGATTTATCTTCTGAACAAAGTCCATTGTGATAAGCGTAGAAGCAGAATTCAATGTTGCCGAAATACTTGAGGACATTGCAGCCAATAAACCAGCGATTACCAATCCTAAAATTCCCGTAGGAAGCAAGGTATAGATCAACACCGGATAAGTCATGTTCGGACAATCATCAAGGGTTGCACAAGTGGCAAAGCCACCTTCTACTGGTATTTGATAATTCAAAAAGCTAATGTCTAGATCTGCAAAAAGCAGAATGGCCAATACCCCTGGTATTACCATAATGAAAAGCACAGGCAGCTTTAACAAGCCAGCGAATAATGCACCCCAACGGCCATGATTAAGGTCTTTGGCTGAAAGTACCCTTTGTACCATAAACTGGTTGTTCGCCCAGAAGTAGAATCCTAAAAGAGGTACGCCTAATACCAGCCCCAGCCAGGGCATGGCTTCATCTGAGTTGGGCCTTATCAAGCTCAGCACCTCCCCTGCATCTTTTTCAAGTTCTCCTGAAGCTTTAAGATTGTTCAGTCCTTCAATCATGCTATCCCAGCCTCCCACTTGCTCGAAAGCGAAATAGGTGACTAGACATGAACCGAAGATCAGTAACACGGCCTGGATCACCTCAGTGTGTACTACCGAAGAAAGACCTCCCGGAATGGTATAAGCCGCAGCAGCTACCGCCAAAAATGCTATGATCATCCATGAAGGGTAATCAGGGAAAATTATTTTAAGGATCAGGTTTCCAGCGTATAATCCGGAAGCTGTATCGATAATGACGTTTCCAACGATGGTAATACCAGAAAACAGGTAGCGCGTTCTTGTGTCATATCTCCGCTCCAAGAACTCAGGCATGGTATATACCTTCGATTTGAGATAAAAGGGTAGAAAGAACAAACCAAAGATAACCAAGACCACTGCCGCCATCCATTCGTAGTTGTAAACCGCTACATTAGTTTGAAAGGCATCTGAAGTAAGTCCTATTAATGTATTTGACCCTATATTCGCTGCAAAAAGTGAGATACCAACAATAGGCCAAGCCATGTTTCGACCGGCTAGGAAGTAGTCTTCTGAAGATTCTTGTTTTCCTTTTTTAATACCGTAGACCACGATACCAATGAGATAGACAGCTATGATGATCTTGTCCCATAGCTCTAATCCTATGCTTTCCATACAATCATTAGTTAAGTTCAAGTTGGCGCGAGAGCGCCAATCCATAGCCGGTTGAAAGCTATGGACACAGTCATAATAATAGGGCTTAATAGGCGAAAATCATAGTTTTAAGTGTATTGAAAGAATAGGAATAAAAAAAGCCACATCGATCGATGTGGCTTTTCTAATATTTAAGGGCTGAAATCTTATTCTTCGTTATTCTCAGCCAATGATTCTTTTCTGAGTTCTAACTTGTCAACCACATAATTTCCCAATTTCTTTCCTTGAGTAACTCCGTTTTCAATAGCAGGCATGTAATGAATACCTCCGTACAATCTGCTAATGGCAGCTTCTTCAGACGCGTCAATGAATGAATCGAAGTTTCTAGCAGAAAGGCCATACTTTTCTTCTGTGGTATCTTCAAATGAGAAATCTTCACCAAAGATAGAGGTTAAAGCTACTGCAGCTGCATTTGAGATCACTGAGTGACCACTTGTATATTCAGGGAACGGTGGAGTCTGTAGCAAGGGAAGCCATTCTTCATCAATATATTCGTTGATCACGGTCTCAGGTCTAATCAGATTTGATCTGAATTTTTCATCCCAGCAACTGATAAATCCATCGGCCAAAGCGATAGAGGTCAAGGCATAAGCTTCGGCACTTTTCATTGGATATGCTTCAGCTTTCTCACAAGCAATTTTTACGATACCGATCCAGTGACCTCCAGGCGTTATCTTTTTAGTGGCGGCCATTACATGACCTGTAACATTCATCACGTACGGGTTGCAATCCCAGAAAGAAGCGATCTCTTTTTGCTCTTGAGTTAGATTGACACCCACATTGTATACCTCCATTAATTCCTTGTAGAATGTACTATTCTTCGACATATCAAAGTCGGTGGGTCTTTCAGGAGTGAACTGACTTGATGAATCGATCGCAAAAGGTCTGATCTGAGTCCAATGTGGTTCAATCGCTTCAAAATAACCCGGAGGTGTTGGTTGCCAACGGTCTTTTTCGTCTCGGACTGTGAACTTAGGATAGGTTCTAGTCTGGTTGTACATATCACCATCTGCCCACCGTAAGATATGTTGTGCCACTTGGTCCCCATAGGCTATCGAAGCTTCAAAATATTTTTTGTTGACACCCTCACCGAGTTTTTCATAGAGGTCAGCTCTATATTCATCAAAATCAGCCTCAGAAAATATTAAGGCAGTACCTATTTTGATAAAGGCTTCTAAAGCAGCAAGCTCATGAGAGACTTCCTCTTGAGGTGTTGGAATTGATTCGAGTTCAGTCAACTGCCCTGCTAAAGACTTATAAGACGGATCTGTTTGAGCCAATACTTCGTACATGGCAATACTTGGGTATGCATAAATACGGCTGGCTACAGGAGGTGAAAAAATATCATGGACAATAATATCTGATAATTTATCCATGGTCTGATGATAAACATCGGCATCTACTTTCACCTCTTTCACTTCACTATCACAGGCCGTAATAGAGATAGCGCTTATGACAAGTAGTATTAAAAAATTCTTCTTCATCACTTTTCCTTTCTTTCAGTCACAAAGTTTGTGACTATCAGGCATTTGTTCAAGTAAATGTCTGATTAAAAATTGATTTTAAGTAGGTTATTTAACTCTTTTTAAGAATCCTTTAGACTCCTTGAATCATAGAATTAAGTCACATGATTAATCTTGTTGGCTGTAGAATAGAGGAGGGTGTTTTTCATCGAATTCAGTGATCGATTGATAGAACTTCGCCAATTGTAGGATCTTATCCTCTTGGTAAAGGTTACTGATCAAAGTTAGGCTAGTCGGTCGTCCTCTTTCATCGAATCCTGTTGGGATTGAAATAACAGGGTGTCCTGTCAAGTTAGTGATCTGAAGTTGTCGGCTTCTGGCAGATGGTGCAATGATAACATCATATTTTTTGAATAAGTCATTGATCTCTTCGATCAATCTTCTTCTTTCTCTATTGGCTTGTAGGTATTCAACAGCGGGAATAAACCTGGCTTGTCTCAGTGAATTCGCTCTCGATCCCTCTGTTTGCTCTACCATCATATCTACTTGTCCCGAACGCACCATGTTTTCGAAGAACGCACCTGCTTCTGCTCTTAGAATGATATCAAAGGATCCAAAGGGATAATTCTGTGGCAAGGAGATGGTATCGAATGACTCTCGAAGTTTGTATTCAAGTAGACTTATTGCTTCCATTACGTTCTTGCCTCTTTGGCTAGCACTATCCCTTAGTATATCGGATTGAAGCTTAGCGATCTTTAGTGACTGAAGTTCAACTGTTGAGGGCTTGAATGGTACCATATTGGTGGTTGGGTCTTGTGCATCCTTGCCATAAATTGCGGAGAGAATGATCTCACAGTCTTCAGCTGACCGACAAATCGGACCGACTTTATCCATTGACCAGCTCAGGCTCATTACTCCAAAACGACTTACTCTTCCATAGGTAGGTCTTAATCCTGTAACACCATTTCGCGTGGCAGGAGAAGTGATAGATCCCAATGTTTCTGTACCGAGTGAGAAGGCTACTAAACCTGCTGAAGTTGCTGAACCAGAACCTGCTGAAGATCCACTCGCTCCTTGAGTTAGGTCCCAAGGGTTCTTCGTTTTCCCACCAAACCAAACATCTCCTCTGGCTAAAGAGCCTGAAACTAATTTGGCGATCAATACGGCTCCTTGTTCTTGAAGCTTTCTTACCACTGTGGAAGTGTAGTTGATTTCTTGATCTCGATATGGAGCAGCCCCCCAGGTTGTCGGATAACCTTGCACAGCCATTAGATCTTTTACGCCAAAAGGAATTCCATGGAGAACACCTCTGTATTTTCCAGAGGCAATTTCGGCATCGGCTTTTTTTGCATGCTCAAGAGCTAATTCAGTAGTAACAGTAATAACACTTTCTAATTGCCCATCGTATTTTTCAATCCTGTCTAAATAGATCTGTGTAAGTCGTTGAGAACTGAGCTTTTTATTTTTGATCAATGATGCTAGTTCTAAAATTCCCATAAAGGCTATTTCTTCATCGGTATCTGGAAGGGAGATGTTATTCGAAATATCAGGTTGAAAAACCTCTTGTGTCCCTTCCGGTAATTCAAACCCAGAAGGATGAGGGTCAAAGACCATAGCTGGAAAGGTCTCATTGCTCACTGGATACTCCCTGAGACTTTCATAGCCACGTTTATTTCTACCTAAGTAGTTATACATGGTATCTACGGCTTGGCCTTCAAATTCTAAACCATAGAGTCTTTGAGCTGACTCGATATCTTTTTTTCTAAATCCGTATTCTGTGGGTTTGCAGGCAGCTAAAAGTAATAGGGCTGCCACGAGAAGAGTTTTACTTTTCATGATGAAGTGAATTGATCATTTAAATAATCAATTTCTTCAACTTCTCCTTAATGTCTTTTATAAAACTACTGGTCATCAGAAATTAACTCAAGCAGTATAGCACTGTTATTGTTTCTAACAGCAATGATAAATGGATTACCGTCAATGGTCATAGGGACAGCCTTTCTATATTCTCCCCAGGTATCTGGAGTATTCAGATAACTATCTCCGGCATAATCAAAAGAACCATCGCCATTCCCAAATAAGAGAGTTATCGGCTTAGCATCTGCTTTTCCGAAGTCTGTTCTAAAGCCTAGAATATTTCCGAAAAGCAGTAAGTCAAGTTGATCATCATCATTGAGATCATTGGCCACTATTGAGTTGATAGGGCTTAATTGGGCTTCGTATGGGAGTACAATTTCCTTAAAGTTGCCGTTCCCTTCATTTATGAAGACATATGAACTAAAATCAGTTGCTGTTTTATGAGGTAGAACTTCATAGTTCGCGCCAAGTATTTGAGCGGGACTACTATTCTGTGAGTAGTCTTCATAATTGGTATGAAGTTTTTTAATGGCAGAGACTTGTTTGATCAGATCATCTCTCGAGGCGAAAGGAGTTTCAACGCCACTTAAGTAATGGAAAATGATAGGATCGATCTGGCCATTTTTATCTAGATCGGCATAGTAAAGTGTTACGGGCTCTTCTTTATTCCCTTTCAGCTTCGAGTTTTTACCGAGGTTTCCAGCGATGATATCTGGTAAACCGTCTTGATTCAAATCAGCTACTTCCAGACCGAACCACCAACCCTTTTTATCTTCTAAGGGGCTATTAATTCTGTTGAATCGTCCTTGTCCATCATTTTCTAAAATTTGAATACCTGTCCATTCACCAGCTAGAACAAGGTCGATGTCTCCGTCATTATCAAAATCAATCGGGCTGGAGGCATTGATCATTCCTAACTCATCTGCATTAGAAATTCTGCCGATCTGATTTTGAAAAAAACCATTCCCATTGTTCATAAGTAAGTACTGCTGAGGACTTTCACCATACGCTCCCGGAACCACATTTGCACCCACAAAAACATCCTGATCACCGTCTTTATCGAAGTCTGCGATACTAATGGTCTTACCTTGTGAACCAACTTGAGTTAAGGCTCCAGGAGAAAAATTGAAATTCCCTCTTCCATCATTCAGATAAACCCTATCGAAGTTGAATAACTGGCCGTCCTCATATTCATTGCCTCCACTGGCTATATAGAGATCTAAATCTCCATCATTGTCAGCATCAAAGAATTCTGCATCATTGTCTTCCGCTCGCTGTAGTTGTTCAAAAACAATTTGTAAGCTCCTTTGCATTTCACCTTTGGTGTCTTGAATCCAAAGCTCACCTGCTTGGTCTTTAGCACCACCGAAGTAAAGGTCATCCAGCCCATCCCCATTAACATCACCGACTGCTAATGCCGGTCCCTGTTGGCTGTATTTTCTGGGTAAGAGATATTCTCTTAGCTGATCATTATATTCATCCTCTCTATGTTCAAAGTCAATTTTAGAAGCTTGAACATTTAACCATTCCTTCTGATCGGTACTGTAATTATCTCCTTTGCTCGCATTTGAATACTCGAGCGTTATGGTCTGATTAGATTCAACATTGCTTAAACTTTGGGTTTTACCATCGTTCCAAACAACACTTAAATCAATATTTGTGGCTTGGCCTAGACCGAAATGTACTTGGGGAGTGACGCTAGATTGAAAACCCTTAGTATTAAAGTTTTCTCGGTAAAGTTGATTTCCTTGAAACTCGACAAAAACTTTAGCTCCGATTCCAAATGGGTTGTACTCAGGTCCTTTGAATTCGACTTTTAAATAGTTATTGGAGGTGCTATTGTTTCTATAGATAAAAGATTCCTGCTCTAAATTGTTGATCACCAGATCAAGGTCGCCATCATTGTCCAGATCAGCATAAGCAGAACCATTGGAGTAGGTTGGCTCTTCGAATCCTAGATTTAATGTGTCTAAAGTTTGGAGATAATTGCCATCTCCTGAGTTAAGAGCTGCATAGTTTGGAATTTTTAATGTTGGCAATGTATTGATCCTAGCTTGCTCAAGCTCATCATCCTCCATCGCTCCAGGATTTGTATTTAGGTAGTTGACAAAATCAAGGTCATTGGGCCTTTTATAAATACCATTGGTGATATGTATGTCTGGTAGACCATCATTATTCATATCGAAGATCAGTGGGGCCCAGCTCCAGTCTGTAGCAAAGTTGTCCGCCAGTAAGCTAATATCAGAGAACATACCGTTTCCGAGATTGAGTTGTAAGGTGTTCCTAACGAATTGATCGCCATATCCGAATTGCTCCTTGATTCGGTACACCTCTACTTTATCTTCTCCTATAGATTTTTTCCAGATCTCAGGATTTTCTGGAAGCATGTCTGTAGTAAAAATATCCACTTCTCCATCGTTGTTAATGTCAGCTATGGAGTTTCCCATAGAAAAACGGCTGGTATGCTGAATTCTTTTTTCCAGTTGTTCTTCAAAAGTTCCGTCTTGTTGATTGATATATAGATAATCGTTCTCTGTAAAGTCGTTTGAAATGTAGATATCTGGCCAATTGTCTTTGTTGATGTCACTTATAGCAATCCCTAAGCCGAAGCCGATAGAACTAGAGTATATGCCCGACTCTTCGGTTACATCTACATATCTGGTTTTGCCTTGAGCTAACTGACTTTGATATAATTTGTCTCCATCAGGACTGACTTTGAAACGCTCATTTACGGGCACAAATACTCCTGGGTTTTTGATCGAATGATTCAATAAATACATGTCGAGATCGCCATCATTATCGTAATCGAAGAAGGCCGCTTGAGTAGAAAAGCCCTTAAAATCGAGGCCGTACTCTTCTGCTTTTTCAGTGAAAGTATTGTCTTGATTATTGATGAATAGCTGGTTTCTACCTTGTGCATCTTTATAGTCTCCAACCTGTGATAGATAAATGTCTAAATATCCATCAGCATTCAGATCGGCCATGGTAACTCCCGAAGACCAGGTGCCCAATTCCAGGATTCCTGAACTCGCTGTTATATCTTCAAATGTGAAGTTTCCTTTATTGAGATATAGTTTATTTGGTTTCTGATTCGCAGTGAAATATAGGTCCACTAAACCGTCATTATTGATGTCACCGGTCGCTATACCACCTCCGTTATAGAAGTAGAGGTACTCAATGATATTAAAATCTGGGCTTTGAGTGAGTTCATTCTTAAAATCTATTCCTGTATCGGTAGAATTGAGCCTGGTAAAAAGTGATGGATTCTCGCTCTCTTTTTTACAACCAAGCGCAATTGCTGCAAGGAGTAAAAGTAAGGTATTCCTCCAAATCGAGGTTGATGGTATCTTAAGGATTCTTTTCAAATGCCGATCAATAATTGAGTTTGACAAGCTCATCATTATTTCGAGCTATAATGATAAAGTCTTTGAAAACGGTAATGTCTCTTACTTCTCCGTTCACGAAGAAACCTTCTTTTTGACTAGCTGCTTTAAAATTCCCATTTCCATCATTTTTAAGGAAAGTACCATAGCTGGCATCATATCTACCTACTTCTGGTTTAACAGAATAGAGGTTCCCCCCTAGGAGTAAGTCTACGTCTCCATC
>CBFIDS010000045.1:0-17276 GCA_965661435.1 Roseivirga sp. | reverse complement strand
TTCATCTTTGATTGATTTTGCTGTAGCTTTTCCGTCAAGCAATTGATAGCTCATATTAATCTAATTTAAGAACCGCCATGAAAGCCTCTTGTGGAATCTCCACATTACCTACTTGGCGCATTCGTTTCTTTCCTTTTTTCTGCTTCTCTAAAAGTTTACGCTTACGAGAAATATCTCCTCCATAACATTTGGCCAAAACGTTCTTACGTAAAGCCCTCACAGTTTCTCTTGCAATCACTTTAGTGCCTATGGAAGCTTGAATTGCAATTTCGAACATCTGTCTAGGAATAAGGTCTTTAAGCTTTTCACAAAGTCTTTTCCCCCACTCATAAGCCTTATCTCTATGGACAATGGCAGAAAGTGCATCGACCTTGTCGCCATTCAGTTGAATATCTAGCTTTACCAAGTTGGACTGTCTGAAACCAATGAGTTCATAATCTAATGAGGCATAACCTCTTGAGATTGTCTTAAGCTTATCAAAGAAATCGAAGACAATCTCAGCTAATGGCATTTCAAAGGTCATCTCAACACGATCCGATGTTAGGTACACCTGATTCTTAATCTCTCCACGTTTGTCAATACAAAGATTGATCACTGGACCAACAAACTCCGACTTAGTAATGATCTGAGTACGAATGAAAGGCTCTTCCATATGAGACAAATCATTTGACTCAGGCATTTCGGAAGGGGCATTGATCTTTTCCAAGCGTCCATCACTCATAATGGCATGAAATTGAACTGATGGAACTGTGGTGATCACAGTCATGTCGAATTCCCGTTCTAATCTCTCTTGCACGATCTCCAAATGCAACATGCCCAAGAAACCACAACGGAAGCCAAAGCCTAATGCTGCAGAAGTTTCCGGCTCCCATACTAGAGAAGCATCGTTTAATTGAAGCTTCTCCATCGAATTTCTTAACTCTTCAAACTCTTGAGTGTCGACAGGATATATACCGGCAAAAACCATGGGCTTTACATCTTCAAAACCCTTGATCATACGCTGAGTAGGTCGATCTACATGTGTGATCGTATCCCCAACCTTTACTTCCTTGGCATTTTTAATTCCGGAAATGAGGTAACCTACATTTCCTGCCTTAATTTCTTTTTGAGGAGATTGTTTGAGCTTTAGAATACCGATTTCATCAGCATCATAGGTCTTCCCGGTATTCACGAATTTGACCTTATCTCCTTTTTTTATACTTCCGTTGAAGACGCGGAAGATTACTTCAATCCCTCTGAATGAATTATAAACCGAATCGAAGATCATAGCCTGAAGAGGTTCTTCAGGATCACCTTGAGGTGCAGGAATCTTTTCTACGATGGATTCTAGGATCTTATCTACACCAATGCCTTCTTTTCCACTGGCATGGATCACGTCCTCCGGATCACATCCCAACAGCTCTACAACCTGATCGGTCATTTCTTCTGGCATGGCTCCCGGAAGATCTATCTTATTGAGCACAGGAATGATCTCAAGATCATGCTCAAGGGCCAAGTAAAGATTTGAGATCGTTTGTGCCTCTACTCCCTGAGAAGCATCGACAATAAGCAATGCTCCCTCACAAGCCGCAATCGAACGAGAAACCTCATAAGAAAAATCAACGTGACCTGGAGTATCAATAAGGTTAAGGGTATAATCTTCTCCTTTATACTGATAGTTCATCTGTATAGCGTGAGATTTAATGGTGATCCCTCTTTCACGCTCCAGATCCATATCATCCAACAACTGTTCTTGCATATCGCGATCAGACACCGTACCAGTTTGCTGTAAGAGTCTGTCGGCCAAGGTACTTTTACCATGGTCGATGTGCGCGATGATGCAGAAATTCCGTATTCTCTTCATATCCATTTCGATCGGCAAAAATAGAAAAACTTAAGGCATTTGCTTTACGGCCTTAACATGTATTTTTGCAGCTATGTTATTAGTGGACAAGAAAAAGCAGGAGAATATATCTGAGTACATCATTTACATGTATCAGACGGAGTTATTGATCAGGAATTTTGAATTCGATATAGAGAAGATCAAGATCCATGTATTCGGGAATATTCCCGATGAGAAAATGGATGAAGCCATTAAAGCTGAAGAGCTCAAAGGGTATGCTTCTATCATTGAAGACATGAAAAAGGAAGGGCTGGAAAAAGAAGGACACCTGTCTTACGTCCAAGAAGAAGTTCAAAAACTAGCTGACTTGAGCATGACACTTCAAATTGAAAATGAAGATTATCGAGCTGTTTTTAATGCAGCCAGACCTGCCATACGTCAGAGCATTCAAGATTCAGAGGGAATGATCAACAACCCAATTCAAGCATGTTTAAATGGTGTTTTCGGATTGCTGATTGCACGAATGAATGGTAAAGAGGTTCCAGAAGATGTTCAAGACCACATTGAGCACTTTGGCAATGTACTGTCTTTTCTGTCGGCTTGGAAAAGGGAAAAAGGTCAACCCCGAAACTAGTCATCGGTTAGCAGTATATATGGAATAGCTAAAAGCCGAGACTATACACTGTTAACCGATAACTATTCACTAATTACTGTTTGTAAACAACTCCACCTTTCATAACGAAAGAGACGTTTGTCATAACCTCAATATCTTCGGTTGGGTCACCCTCTACAGCAACGATATCAGCAAATTTCCCTTCTTCTAAAGAACCTACACTTTCATAGATCCTGAGTAATTCAGCAGAAGCTTTCGTGGCTGATTGGATAGCTTCCATGGCAGGCATTCCAGCTTCTACCATAAAAATGAACTCCTTCCCATTTTCTCCATGAGGAGAAACTCCTGAATCTGTTCCAAAAGCAATTCTTACTCCTCTTGAATAGGCCTGACCGAAAGTTTCCTGAATTTTTGGCCCTACCTCTAATGCTTTAGGGACTACCAAAGGAGGGAAATAACCTGGGATCTGAGCCTTTTCAACCACAAATTTACCTGCAGAAATAGTCGGTACATAATAAGTACCTATTTCAATCATCTTATCCATGGTTCTTGTCGACATGAAGGTTCCGTGTTCTATGGTGTTAATTCCTGCTGATACCGCTCTATACATTCCTTCGTCACCATGCGCATGGGCAGCCGTTACAAAACCATATTCTTTAGAGATCTCAACAATACCTTTCAATTCTTCCATGGTAAATTGTGGCCCCTGTCCATCCTTTGCAACAGACAAAACACCACCAGTGGCAGTGATCTTGATCACATCGGCTCCATTTTTATACCTCTGACGAACAGCTTTCTTCGCTTCTTCATAGCTATTGATCACTCCATCTTTTGGGCCTGGGTTACCCATTAAAGCGAGACTACTCCCATTGGTAGGATCGGCATGCCCGCCTGTGGTTGCTATGGACTTCTCAGCAGTGAAGATCTTAGGCCCTTTGACCTTTCCGGCATCAATGGCTTTTCTTAGAGCAACATTGACACCAGATCCGCCCAGATCACGAACGGTGGTAAAACCTGCCATTAAAGTTCTTTCTGCATAGACTTGTGCATCATAAGCAATATCTGCAGGATTAAGGATGTAACCCTCTATTTGAGAGTTTGGACTGCTCTGACTTTCAATATGAACGTGCATATCCATCAGGCCGGGCATTACTGTCTTATCTTTGAGATCGATCAGAATATCATCCTGAGCACCCCTTGAGTAACCTTCTTTCACTGAGAGAATCTTATGGCCTTGCACTACGATGGTCATTTCAGTTTTCACCTCTCCTGAGTTGACATCAATCAATCGACCGCAATGAATGATGGTGTTTTGTGCAAAGGAGGTGAAGGTCAAACTGAATGCGAGTAGGATAGAAAAAAGGAATTTCATGATAGATGATTTTAAGGCTGAAGAAAGTAGGTCAAATAGATCTTAATCCTTTGAATATAAGCAATCTGTTATTACTTCCTGATCAGCCTTGCCAAATACTGATCGTTCTCTTCTCTTAGAATGTATGTGTACCAGCCTAATTCATCGGCCCTTCTGATCAAAGTCTCTTTATCGATATAGACCCAATCGAACCAATCTCCTTTTTTGCCTAGAAATTCATATTGAAATTGAACCTCACCAAAATAGTGATCTGTTGGCTTATTCTCTCCTTCATATAGATAGCTGATATCACTGGAGTCAAAAATGATCTGTCCTTCCGAATTCAGGAGCTCATTGGCCTTCTTCAAAAATGCTTCAAGTCGATCTATTTTACCGATAAAACCAATACCATTCATCAAACAGATCATAGTATCAAAGGTATCTCCATGATATTTGAAGTAATCCGCTAATTCAGCTTTTTTCAAACCTGAATCCTTCATGATCTTTACAGCCTCTTCAGAGGTCTCAATAGCAGTTATATCATTATCAAATTGTTGCAAGATCAAAGCATGACAGCCAGTTCCTGCACCTACATCTAGGATCTTGCCTTCACAGACTGAAAGAGCCATTTTCTCGAAATCGGGCATCTCTTCATATGATCTGAAGAAATACCATAGAGGCATTCCTTCAGGCTGACCATAAGATGTATTCAACAAAAGTCCTTCTTCAACTTTGCCTTCGTAAAACTGATTTAGTGCCTGACTGTATGGATCCATAGAAAACCCAAACTTAAAAAAAATAGAGAACTAAAGAGCCCAATATTTTATAGGGATTTTTAATGATTTCTCAGAAGATATCCACTGTTTTTCCAATATCGATAGGTCATTAGTTAGCCTAAACCTGGCATTCGATTGAATAATTATAAATATCAGGAAAACAGTCAGTTATATGAACGGTTACCGTTCAAAGTAGAAATTGGTCACTTAAGAGAATTCGCATTACTCAACTGATTAACAAATGTCAGTTTTGCATGTTGAAACATTGAATAAAGAATGTCAAAGTGAAGAAACTTCTAATAGTAATTTTTATTATCATCAATTATATCAGTCTTGCCCAGACCGATAAGAAGTCATTCAATGCTACTCGTACTGATGATAAAATAAAAATTGACGGTTTTTTTGACGAGGAGGATTGGCAAAAGGCTCCAATTCTGACAAATTTTATCCAAAGAAGACCAACACCTGGTGACCCTTCCCAAAGAAAGACAGAAGTTAGAATGTTGTATGATGATGAGGCCATCTATATAGCTGCCAGACTTTATGAAAAAAAGGAGGAAATATTCAATATCTTAACCAATAGAGACAACACGGGTAACTCAGATTATTTCGGTGTATCAATAGACCCTTTCAAAGCCGGACTCAATGGGGTTGGCCTTTTCGTAACAGTTGCTGGTGTACAATATGATGCTCAATACTCTAATGGTGGGAGCGAATTTGTATGGAGAAATGACAGAGATTGGAATGCTGTTTGGCTTTCTGAAACAAAAATTTTTGAGGACCATTGGACTGTAGAATATAAAATCCCTTATGCAGTCCTTAGATTTAATTCAGATTCAGTTCAAGAATGGGGAATTAATTTTCTGAGGAAATCAAACAGTATCAATGAGGATTCATTTTGGAATCCCATCGACCCTCAAATTGATGGTTACCTGAACCAAGCCGGAACGGTTAAAGATTTAGAAAATATAGATGCGCCCACTCGTTTATTCTTTTATCCTTATGTGTCCACAATTTTCTCTAGATCAACGGCAACAGGTTTTGTAGAGCCACAATTGAATGGTGGGATGGATATCAAATATGGTATAAATGATGCATTTACATTAGATGCAACATTGATCCCTGACTTTAGTGGAGTCCGCTCTGATAATGAAGTTTTAAACCTATCTCCTTTTGAGGTCAGGTTTGATGAGCAAAGGCAATTCTTTAACGAAGGGGTAGAACTTTTCAACAAAGCAGGTCTATTCTATTCAAGAAGAATTGGATCGACTTTTGGAAACATGACCGAGGAATTGGGCAGTGCAGATGACATTCTTATTAGACCTCGAGCTGCTCAATTGATAAATGCTTCAAAAGTATCGGGAAGAACAAATAGTGGACTTGGCATCGGTTTTTTTAATGCCGTAACAGATAGAACCTTCGTGACTGTTCAAAATACAGAAACAGGAGCAGTGAGAGAAGTAGAAGCAGATCCATTGACCAACTTCAACGTATTAGTCCTTGACCAAAATTTAAAGAACAACTCTAGTGTCACATTCACTAACAACAGTGTCTTAAGAGCTAAGAACGGTGATGATGCAAATGTGATGGGCTTCAACCTCAACCTTAACGATGAGTCTTTGACGTGGAGACTAAGAGGTTTTTATGCCTATAGCCAAATAGCGACAAGAAATATCGAAAGAACGGATCGTGACTTAAAAACTGGATACAAATATTTCCTTCAGTTCTCAAAAACGAGAGGAAATTTCCAATTCCAGGTAAGTAGGAATTTAGAGACAGATAATTACGATATTAATGATCTTGGCTTCCAAAGAAGGGCCAATACCATTGAACATCAAATTGAAACAAGCTGGATTCAATTTCAGCCTAGAGGAATCTTTAATGATTACAGATTTAGGTTCTCTGCACAACACAATAAGATATACAATCCCAATCAATTCGCAGATTGGAATACGAGTCTATCATTCAATTATGGTCTGAAAAACTTTTGGGGTGGTTCTTTCGATGTAAGAGCTAATCCGTCAGAAAGCGTAGACATTTTTGAAGCAAGGACAGCCGGATATTTCTTTAAAAGACCACCAAGCTATTCTGCAGGTTACAATTTGAGAACTGATAGTAGAAAAGCTCTTCGTTTTTCAACCAGAGGTAGGTTTTGGCAAAGACCAGACTGGAATCAAAAACTTAGATCATTCAACATATCTGCAAGGCTCAGAGTTGGCACACGATTAGAACTAAATCATAACATCGACCTTGATAACCGATTCAATGATCGTGGTTATGTTACCAAACTTTATGACAACAACAGCAACCTGCAAAATGTAGTCATCGGTATTAGAGACGTAAGAAACCTGACGAACACTTTATCTTCCAGTTACATCTTTACCAATAGAATGGGGTTAACCTTTAGGTTAAGGCACTATTGGAGTAGAGTTGAGTACAGTGACTTCCTTGAGATCACAGAAGATGATGAATTAAGAGATATAGATTATACTGGAATTAATGCGGTCACAAACGATCCACTCCACGATAGAAACTTTAATCAATTCAATATTGACATGGAGTACAATTGGCAGTTTAGACCTGGTAGCGAGATCAGGGTAATCTGGAAAAGATCGATTGGTTCTGATGATCTTAGAACAGATCTAGACTTCTTCGAAAATTTTGATAATACTTTTTCTGCCCCAAATTTTGATACAATAACGATAAGAATGGTATACTTCATTGACTATCTTAACATCAGAAATGTATTCCGCAAGTAAGTGACTATCTTAGTATAACGACCATCACACTTTTTAGAATTTATCTATTTATTTGAGAATAATGATGATTCTGTTAAAGAATGCCTTCTCAAATATTTATCCATTTATATTAAAACGGATTTACACTTAGACTTTCATCTGAAGTATCAACCCAAGGTCATAGATCATGTTTATACAAAAAACGGACTAAGTATTTAATTGACTTAGCAGAAATATTCTAATGAGAGATAAAGATTTCTGTTTTTCAGTCACTTCTGTTAAAAGTAACCGTTCAAACAAGAATTTAAGGGATTGAAAGAATTAGTTCACCTAACTCCTAACAATCGCATAGAATCCATGTTTAATGATAATGTATGTCTGTACATGGATTAAACATTGAGTTGTGAAGAGGATTATTTTAGTTTGTTTTTTACTAAGTGGCCATTTAGTTCAAGCGCAAATGACAAAAAAGTCGTTTGAAGCGACCAGAATCAATAGTGAAATAAAGATAGATGGAGTTATAGACGAACTGGCCTGGGAAGGGGTCCCTATTTTAACCGGATTCACTCAAAGAAGGCCAAATCCAGGTAAGCCTGCCTCAAGAAAAACGGAAGTCAAATTAGTTTATGATGACGAAGCAGTATACATCGCTGCGAAACTATACGAAAAGAAAGATGATGTCTTCAATTTTCTTTCGAATAGGGATAATGTAGGGAATGCCGATTTCTTTGGAGTTTCAATAGACCCATTTAACGCTGGACTGAATGGATTTGGTCTTTTTGTCACCTCAGCTGGGGTTCAACTTGACTACCTTTATTCTAATGGAGGTAATGAGCAGTTTTATAGAAATGATGAATCTTGGAATGCAGTATGGTTATCCGAAACGAAAATAAACGATGAATACTGGGTTGCTGAATTTAAGATCCCTTATGCGGTATTAAGATTCAATTCAAATGATGTACAGCAATGGGGGATCAACTTCGGCCGAAGAATCAGGTCTTTAAATGAGTACTCCTATTGGAATGCTCTAGACCCCCAGATTGATGGCTATCTCAATCAATCTGGGCAGGTGGGGAATCTAAGAAATATTGAAACACCTACGAGATTATTTTTCTATCCCTATGTTTCAACTGTCTTTACTAGATCAACCGAAACAGGCTTTGTGAGCCCTCAACTGAATGGTGGGATGGATATCAAATATGGTATTAATGACGCCTTTACCCTAGATGCTACACTCATCCCAGATTTTAGTGGAGTTAGGTCTGATAATCAAGTATTAAATCTTTCTCCTTTCGAAGTCAGGTTTGATGAGCAGCGCCAATTTTTTACTGAAGGAACCGAGCTCTTTAATAAAGCAGGTTTATTCTATTCGAGAAGAATAGGATCCACTTTCGGCAATATGACAGAAGACCTGGGAAATGCTGATAAAATAATAGTTAGACCCCAAGCGGCACAGCTACTCAATGCCTCGAAAATTTCTGGTAGGACCAACGGAGGTTTAGGTATTGGTTTTTTTAATGCAATCACGGATAGGACATTTGTTACTGTACAGAATACAGAAACAGGGACCGTACGCGAAGTAGAGGCAGATCCATTATCGAACTTTAATGTTTTGGTACTAGATCAGAATTTAAAAAATAACTCAAGTATCACATTTACCAATAACAGTGTCATTAGATCTAAAAATGGAGATGACTCCAACGTAACAGGATTGAACTTCAACATCAATGACGAATCGCTTACTTGGAGATTAAGAGGTTTCTATGGCTATAGCCAAATTGCTCAACGCAACATTGAAATGACTGATCGCGACCTTAAGACTGGTTATAAATACTTTGTTGAGTTTTCAAAAAGAAGAGGGAACTTCCAATTCGAACTGAATAGGAATTTAGAAACTGACAGCTATGATATAAACGATCTAGGTTTCCAAAGAAGAGCCAACAGACTTGACCATAGACTTGAATTATCATGGATCCAGTTCGAGCCGAGAGGTATTTTCAACAGTTATAGATATAGATTCCAAGTTGAGCATAGACAAATACACACTCCTCGTGATTTCTCTGAGTTTCAGGTGAGCGCAGATGTTTTTGGTTCATTTAAGAACTTCTGGGGGTTCTCTATCAATTTAGATGCTACACCCGTCCCAAGTAATGACTTCTTTGAAGCACGTGTTAATGGATATGTTTTTGAAAGACCCGAAGACTTTTCAATTGGGACTAGTCTAAGCACTGATAGAAGAAGAAATTTATTCATTTCTACAAGGGCTCGTTTGTGGCAAAGACCTGATTGGAATCAGACAGATCAGTCACTTAACCTAAGCGCTCGAATGAGGGTGGGTAGCAGGTTCGAGGTCAATCATAATATTGATTATCAGTCTAGAAGAAACGAAAGAGGGTATGTCACACGGCTTTTTGATGACCAAGGAGCTTTATCAAATGTTGTGATTGGCGTTAGAGATGTAAGAAACTTGACTAACACCTTATCCTCAAGCTATATCTTCACTAATAGAATGGGACTGACTTTTAGGTTAAGGCACTATTGGTCTAGGGTACTTTACAGCAATTATTTTGATTTAAGTGAAGACGACAAGTTGTCTCCTCTAGATTACACAGGAATCGATCCTGTTTCAGGTGATGCTCGCCACAATCGAAACTTCAACCAATTCAATATTGATATGGAATACAACTGGCAGTTCAGACCTGGTAGCGAGATCAGAGTGATCTGGAAAAGATCTATAGGAACAGATGACCTGAGAACTGACCTTGATTTCTTCCAAAACTTAGACAATACCATCTCCGCTCCAAACTTTGACACCATAACAGTTAGAATGGTATACTTCATTGACTATCTTAACATCAGAAATGTATTCCGTAAATAAGCGGCTGATCTAAAGCAAAGTTTATCAATTTTCTAGCCCACTTATATTTATCCGGCAGCGATGATGAAGTTACCGTGGGTAATTTCATAGGCGATTTTGTCAAAGGAAGTAAACTAGACCATCTTCCTTATAAGGTGGCGAAAGGTGTCACACTTCATCGTGAAATCGATACCTACACGGACAATCATTCAATTGTTGGAATCAGTAAAGACAAGCTAAGAGTCAAATACCGACATTATGCGGGAGTGATAGTGGATATGTTCTATGATCACTTTCTTGCCAAGAACTTCAATAGTTATTCGGAGCAAGATTTAGAAGAATTTGCCAGCGAAAAATATAGCCTTTTAGAAAAATATTGGGACACCATCCCGGAGAGAGGTCAGCACATGTTGCCCTATATGATTCGCGGGAACTGGCTTGTCAATTACTCTAAAAAAGAGGGTATTCACAGGTCTCTCACAGGACTTTCTAGACGAACTAAATTCGATTCAAAACTAGATCTGGCCATTCAAGATCTTAGCAGGTATTATAGCGAGTTCGAAAATGAATTCTCAGAATTCTTTGTTGAAATTCAAGAGCATATTTCCCAATTCAGAGAAGAATTGATTAATTCGAAGCTATGATCGTTTCCAAACCAAAACGGCAGACCATTTTTGCACTTTCAGTATCTACTGCTATCAGTTTGGCGGGATGCTTCTATTTTATGGGGCAGGTAATGTCTGAACCAGCAACATGGAAATATATAGCCCTGGCTATTGTACTCTTAGTGACCTCCATCCTACTCTATAAGTTACTTTTTAATTACAAGGTCATCAAGATCAGTCATGATGAAGTCAATGTTTATTACCCATTTAGATTTTTTAAATCCACTCAACCGATCACAAGTCTTGGAGCATGGCAAGAGACTATTATTAAAACCAATAAGACAGAATTCAAGGAATTGAAATTGGTGTTTGAGAATAAAGGATTTGTAAAGATCACGAACCAAGAGAATAGTGATTATGATAAGGTATATAAGTACATCAAGAAAAAGGCTGCTAAAAAAGAAGTGAAAGAATGATCAAGAATTTACTTTTAGTGGCTTTAGGCGGTGGTGTCGGCAGTGCACTTCGATATCTCATTCAGGAATTACTACATAAGAATATTGAAGGTTTCAACCCCTATGGGACTTTCGCTGTGAATATGATTGGCTGCTTTTTGATCGGCTTGCTCTTAGGTTGGTTTGAACAGGGTAAATACCTCAATGAAACAACTAATCTTCTTTTGATCTCAGGCTTCTGCGGTGGATTTACCACCTTTTCTACGTTTGCCATGCAAGGACAAGGAATGTTATTAGAGCAGAAACCTTTTCAGGCCATCCTCTATTTAGGACTGAGTGTTGTTATTGGTTTGGCCTTGGCTTATTTGGGATTGAAGTTGACTAAGTAAGAATCATCATTTAGTATCAATGACTCCAATCGTACTGATCCAAGCTCTCTAGGCAAGCATTTAATAGATCGATCGCTCCTTGGATATCATCCTTATCGGCCATTTCTATAACCTGATGTAGGTGTCTGGTAGGTATAGAGATCGCACCAGAGATCGCACCATCTTTTCCCATTCTTTGAACTCCAGCTGTATCTGTTCCGCCAGCGGTCAGGATTTCATTTTGCCATGTGATCTTGGCAGAATCAGCTGTCTTCTTCATAAAATCAACCATGCGGTAGTCACAAATGGTTGAAGCATCCATGATCTTAATGGCTACTCCTTCACCTAACTTGGTCACCATCTCATGAGGTTGAGCTCCTGGTAGATCAAAAGCAATGGTAGTGTCTAAACCGAAACCGAAATCAGGATTGATACTGTGGGCAGAAACATTGGCACCTCTCAGGCCAACCTCTTCTTGGACAGTAAAGACGCCATAGACATCGTATGGATTGTTCTTCAAGTTCTTCAATGCCTCAATTAATATGAAAACAGAAACTCGGTTATCAATAGACTTACAGTTCACACAATTACCCATTTCTATGAGTTCTCTTTCTCTGGTGATAGGGTTACCCACAGAAATCACTTTTTCAACCTCCTCTTTAGACATCCCTAGATCGATGAAGTAGTCTGTAGTTTTGGTCACTTTTTGTCGCTCCTCACTTGACATTACATGGATAGGTTTGCTCCCCATTACCCCAACCACATCTTCCTTGCCATGAATGATGACGCGCTGAGCGGTTAAGGTTTTAGGATCGAATCCACCAAGTGTATGGAAGCGTACAAAGCCCTTGCCGTCTATATGGGTCACAATAAAACCGATCTCATCCATATGGGCTGCTACCATGGCTTTCTTACCATCAGGGTTATTCTGTCCTTTTTTAATGGTGATGATGTTCCCCATATTATCGACTGAGAGCTCATCTACATAAGGTCTTACTTCTTCAATGACCAAGTCACGAATACGTTTTTCATAACCGGGAGCACCGGCTTCTTCACAGATCTTCTTTAATAGTGCAACGTCTATAGCCATGGGAATCGATTTTTACTCATGCGAAGATAAGTTTTGAAATGTGAGATTGAAAGCTGAATTATAAAACTTCACAGAAGGCTCAAAAAAAGACCTTTACATATGGGAAAGGCACTTAATTAAAAATTAATCCTTGCTGAAATAACTAAGTTTCTTCCAGGTGCTGAAATACCAGAACTGTATGGCCTATAACGCTGATCTGTAATGTTCTCGAGACCTGCCGTGACGATAAAGCCATTTTGAAAACTATACTGAGATCTTAAATCTAAAGAGTACCAAGCCGGACTGAAGGGATTGCCATTAATATCTAAGGCATAAAGCTCTATTTTACCTTGTTCACTAACCGGAAGATCAGCAAATAGGACCTCAGAATGATAATCCACCATCAAACTCATTTGCCATTTGTTCTTTTTATAATCAACCCTACTCCTACCAAAAGGTGGCGCAGCATGACGCATTGCACTTGTTGCTCCATTATCCAATTCCTCTTCTCCATTTTGGTAATTATACATTGTTGAAAAACCAAATCCACCTGGTAGTTTGACTTCGGCACTTACCTGAAAACCGAATACTTCAGCACTTGCAGCATTCTGTATGGCCTGTACGGTACTCAATTCTCCATCATAGACTATCTCATCGTTTCCATCAAGTTGAAAGTCTCTTCTAACCATTGCATTATCTAGATAAGTGTAGAAAGCCGTAAGCTCTAATTTTAAGAAATTAGAAAAGACTCGAGCCAATCCAAGGTCGGCACTATAAGCAGTTTCAGCCTCTAAATTAGGATTTGGCACGACAACTGCACCCGGTTCTGAATCAAATACCTTTCCCACATCATCTACATTGGGTGCTCTAAATCCTGTTACAAAGTTTGAAGTCACCACCCAATCATCTTTTGGTCTGTAAACCACTCCAAAAGTACCTGTTAGAGCACCTTCGTTCAATTCAGCCTTGTTAAAAGAAAGCGGATAAAAACGAGTATCGAAGGTGGCATCCAGAGCAAATCTGTTATATCTGAATCCTGTTTGTAAATTGACCTTTTCATTCAATTTGTGATCATGCGTCAAGTAAATAGCATATGAAGCCCAGCTTGACATTGGGTATCTAGAAGCAACATCCTGAACATCACCAGTCCTAATGTTTTGTTCGATACCTATTGAATTCACATCATTCAGAACCCATTCAAGTCCATAGAAGACTTTATTCTTCTTATTAATCGATTTATTGAAATCCAGGTTTACAGAATACGCATCTACCTTTTCAGTTCTGACTCTTCTATCTGTACTCCTGAAGTCTCTATCTCTTCTGCTTTCCTCAAATCTTTGTTGAGCCAATCTCAAGGTAAAACCATCAAAAAATTTGCTCTCTGAATTGTGAAAAACATTGAGGTTGTTCATCATCCATACCTGAGGGCCATAGCTCCATTCTCCATACCTTGGCTCGCCATTTCGGGTTCTTAAATGCCTATCATATCTACCATAGCTAGAGGTCTCTGAGTAATGAAAGCCAAATTGAAAATCCCATTGCTCATTTGGTTTGAACCTTAATTTTTGAGTGAGATTATATTGAGTGTAGCCACTTGGAGATTGGATCCTAGGATCACTGTTCTCTAGAACTCTGTCCTCTCCATTGATCCTTTCTACTAAATAGCTTTTTAAGTAATCATCTAGACCATTGCTCCCCTGTCTAAGGTCACCATAGATATTCCCGCTGAAGCTCGTAGCTAATGCCCATTTCTTCCATCCAAGCTTTACATCTCCATGCACTGTTTGTTCTTGATTAGCGGTTGAATATCTCATAATAGCCTTTCCACCTACTTGAACCTGATCGTCTAAAGAAAATGTAGGACTCAAAGTCTGAAAGCTCATTACTCCCCCTATCGCATCACTTCCATAGATCACCGAACCGGGACCAAAAGAAACTTCTGTACTCTCTACTGCAAAAGGGTCCAGTGAAATTACATTTTGAATGTTTCCACTTCGGAAAATAGCCGTATTCATCCTTACACCATCTACCGTATACAGTAACCTATTAGTGGCAAAGCCTCTGATCATAGGGCTTCCCCCACCCTGCTGACTTTTTTGCACATAGACTTGTCCGGAAACACTCAAGAGATCAGCAGCTGTTTGCGGATTAATAAACGCTGCCTCGCCTGGAGTAATTGTAATTATCTTTTGGGGAACATCTGCAGTAGATTGGTTCCATCTAGTAGCGCTCACCACATATTGCTCTAACTCTAAAGAAGTCGGATCCATATAAAGCACATAGCCCTGATTTTCTAGCTGGTACAAACTTATTTCTTGGGTTGAATAGCCTACCATTCTGATTTGTATAGTTTCAGAATTAACCAAAGATGAGATATCCACTTGACCTCGTGAGTCAGTGATCAATACTCGATCATCTTCATCTCCAATGATCATAGCTGACTCCAATGGCGAGTTGGTCTCTGTATCCACCACAGTTATGATCTGCGCTTTCAATGCATTGACTGAAATGCAGATCAAGCACAGAAATAATAATCTTTTCATATGAATTATTTCTAGTTGAAAAATTGAATTCATTCACTCCCTTCAAGGAGTTATTATCAAAAATTTCAACTAGGCATTCGGAGGGGGGACAGGTGGTGCCATCATTAAAGACATGTACTTGCTAAAAACCTCGGATGACTTCAATTTGGCCCTTATTATCAAATTTTCACTTTGCCAATAATCTGTAGAAGAGTAGAGTGATTTAAAAAAATGATCTAATCTCTGCTGATTCTCTTTTTGTGGCTTATCATTCGACATTGCCTTAGAGACCAACAAAGTCAGCTGATTCTTGATCTTTGTTTCTACTTTATCCCACCAAACGGAATAAGTGATTGAATCACCTTCAATCTTTTTTTCAACAACATCATAACTTTGACCAAGGTATTCAAATTCACGCTCATGCTCCCAATCGAGACTTTCAGAAGTTTTGAGGCTGAAGGTTAATTCCAATAATTCTCCTTTGTCTATTCCCTTAATGATCTCTCTTTTTACCTGTTCTTTCACCTTATGTTGTCTCATTTTCAGGACCACATAGGTAAAGCCAATTGGTGCTAAAAAGCAAAACAAAAGTACTAGGGTCGATATTTGTCTTGACCGTTGTGTCATTTTAGATCACTTCAAATGTATTAATTCCAATAAGGAATCTCGGTACGATGTTGACAAATGGAAAAAATATGCTTTGACCTGCCTCTAGAATATTTCGAATTAGCAGACCAACTTATAACCGTATCCTCTTACGTTCAAGATCTGAATTGATTCGTCTTTAGCCAGTTTCTTTCTCAGTTTGGTGATAAAGACATCCATGCTTCGTGCATTAAAGAAGTCATCGCTACCCCAAAGAGTATTTAGGATAAGTGTACGCTCGGTCAATTGATTTTTATGAAGATAGAGCTCATTTAAAAGTTGAGCTTCTCTGTGTGTTAACAGCACATCATTTGAGTCTATTGATAAAATTTGCTTGGAAAAGTTGAAACTGTAATTGCCAATTTTTACATCTTCTGAAGTACTTTGCCCCCCCTTTCGATCTAGCAAAGCTTGGACCCTTACGATCAGCTCTTCCATAGAAAAAGGCTTTTTTAAATAGTCATTGGCTCCATATCCAAAACCTTCAACTACATCCTCAGTACGGCTTTTTGAAGTCAGAAAAATGATCGGAATTCTATCATCCTTTTTTCTGATTTCCTTTACTAAGGAGAAACCATCCTTCTTGGGCATCATTACATCTAACACTAAAAGCTCAGGTTTAGCTTCTTCATATTTCCTCTTTGCTTCTTCCCCATCGCCACAAAGTAGTACTTCAAAACCTCTGGTTTCGAGACTTTCTTTCACAATTGTCCCCAAGGCTAATTCATCCTCTGCTAAAAGAATCCTATGCATTTTTCTTAGGTAGTTGAATTGAAAAATTAGTGGAATTTGGAGTTACCTTGAGATCAACAGAACCGTCATGCTTTTCAACAAGAGTTTTTGTGTAATAAAGGCCAATTCCGAAACCCTTAACATCGTGGACGTTACCCGTTGGCACTCTATAAAACTTGTCGAATATTCTGACTCTATCTAGTTTATTGATCTTGCCTCCATTATCGATCACTTCCCAAAAGATAGACTCATGATTAGCTGAAAGTCTCACCTTTATATCATCACCACCATATTTAATAGCATTGTCGACTAAGTTCCCTAATGAATTCTCCATATGAAACTCATCCATTTTGACCCACTCCTCCGACATGGCAGTTTCAAAACTCAAGGTTTTATCTCCTTTTATCAGGTGGAATTTATCAAAGATCTGCTTGGTGAAAGTGACTACCTCAACCTCGTCTTCAGAAATATCAATTTCATTAGAATCCAGAGATGCTGTTTCCAAAAGCTTTTCAACCATGCCATTGAGTTTTTTGAGCTGACCCTTAGAGATATCTAAGTACTTGACAGTTTTTTCAGGATCGTTGGCCTGATTGAAGTTTAGAATTCCTTCCATAGCAGTTGAAATGGTTGCTATTGGAGTTTTAAACTCATGGGTGATATTACTGATGAGGTCATTCTTGATCTCAGCTAGCTGCTTCTGCTCTGTTATGATCTTATATA
>CBFIDS010000044.1:0-6869 GCA_965661435.1 Roseivirga sp. | reverse complement strand
ATTAGAAGAATATACACCTACGTTTATATTTGATGAGGAGGGTATGATGGAGGAAATTTCCCCGGTATCTATCATCAAGATCTATGATACTAACGATGAATTACTATTAGAGGCACCCATCACTAAGCTCCGTCAGTATAAGAATAAGCACTTGAGAAAACTCTTAAATGCTAGTGATTATCTGACAGAATATGGCAATAGTAAATATTACAGATTAGATATTTAACTTAAGGTCAGAAGTGGAGATCGAAAGGCTACCCTCTTGTTAAATCGAGAAGTAGCCTTTTTTACTTGGAGGGTAATTTGAATTGTATTGAAACTTTTTAGCTGCAATTCAGAAATTGAATTTCAAATTATAAATCTCCTTTTTTTCATCTAGAATATTATAAAAAAAGCGATACCAAAAGATATCGCTTCATTCTGAAAGTGTTACTTCAGATATTTAGGTGAAAATCAATTATAACTAAGATTTAGTTCCTTCACAACTCCTGAAGTATAGCTTGAATGCATTTGAGTATTGTTTTTAGTTCAGGTCACTAAAAAATGTGTCTGAAACTCAATTAGCTGCATTTATAAATTTTGAGCTTTTAGCAATGCTCTTCGAAGACATCCGCTAAGTGGTTGCCTATTACTTCGGCAGACCTTCCTTCAATATGATGACGTTCTACAAAATGTACCAATTCACCATCTTTAAATAGTGCAACAGATGGTGAAGAAGGAGGGTAAGGTAAGTGATACTCTCTCACTTTTGCTGTAGCCTCAATATCGCCACCTGCGAAGACTGTAGTTAAATTGTTGGGCTTTTTGTCTGAAAGCTTGAGTGCCATCTTAACACCTGGTCTAGCAGTACCTGCCGCACAACCACATACACTGTTGATCACCACTAAGGAGGTTCCTTTGTGATCTTTTAAATGTTCATCTACTGCATCTGCAGTTTTAAGCTCGGTAAAACCGGCATCGGTCAACTCTTCTCTGAAAGGGACCAATAAATGTTCTGGATACATATCTCTATTTTTAAAACTTATTCAACTTGATTAAAACCTTCAACCTATTTACATGAAGCCTAGTTCCAATTTGGCTTCTTCAGACATCATTTCCATGGTAAATGGAGGGTCGAAGGTTAATTCTAATTCTACTTCATTAACACCTTCTATCTTTTTTACTTGCTGTTTCACTTCATCTGGAAGCACTTCAGCAGCCGGGCAAGAAGGAGAGGTCAATGTCATCAATATGTACACATTGTTGACAGGGTACACATTGATCTCATAAATTAGACCCAATTCATATACATCTACCGGGATCTCAGGATCATAAACTGTTTTGATCGCTGCGACCACATCATCTCTTAATCCTTCTCTTACTGTATCTGACATCTTTTATTCTTAATTTAAAAATTAGCCACTGCTTCTTCAATAGGTTGCTCTCCATCCTTCATCGAAATCACTTTTTTGATGGTGTTGTCATTTTTTAAGATTTCTAATAGTGTATGAGCAACATTTTCGATAGAATTTTCACCGGCAGATTTGACATCAACATCAATTTTCCTAGAACCCTCAATTTCTTTAAGGCCACCGGGCTGAAGAATCGTATAGTTCAAATCTGTATTATCTATCAACCATAAATCTGCATAATGTTTAGCGATCATGTAATCAAACAGACTTTCTCGTGCTGGCCCCTTCCATTGACTTGGATCCAGAGAAAAGATACTGCTCAGCATTACGTACCTGCCTACGCCTAAATCTTCAGCAGCTTTCATGGTTTTGATAGCCCCATCAAGGTCCACTTGTAAGAGATTTTCACCTCGAGAGCCAGAGACAAAACATATGGCGTCTAGTCCTTTGGGTAACGTATCTTTTATAACAGATAATTCTTCCGTAAGGTCTAAAGAGATCTGTTCGTAGTTTTGATCCTCGAAAAGAGGTTCTTTTTTACGGGTAGTGCCTATTACTTGATGTTGTTTAGATAATAAAAGTCCAGAAAGTATCTTACCAACTCTTCCAGATGCTCCTATAACTAGTACTTTCATGTAATCTACCTTTTCTCTTTTTTATCCTTATGAAGAATATGCTAGTCCATATATCTTCATTTGCTTCATCATGGCGCCTAAACCATTAGAGCGTTGTGTTCCAATGAATCTGTTCAAACCAATTTTGTCAATAAAGAAGAGGTCTGCATCTACTATTTCCTTGGCTGTTCTTCCAGAAAGGATTCTAACTAATATGCTTACCAGACCTTTAGTGATAGCAGTATTACTATCGGCTTTGAAAAAGATCTTTCCATTTTCTTCTTGAGCATCTAGCCATACCTTCGATTGACAACCTTTAACAATGTTATCTTCTGTCATCTGAGATTCATCCAATGGGTCTAATTGATCGCCCAATTCCATGATATAACCAATGGTCATTTCCATGTCTCCGTCAAGCATGGAAAATTCTTCGGCTATCTCGTTTTGAATATCTTCTATGGTCTGAGACATTAGCTAAACTTCTTTTTGATATCCTTCAAAGCTTCTATAAATATATCTACTTCTTCTTTCGTATTGTATACAGAGAATGATGCCCTTGTTGTTCCTTCAATACCAAATCTTTCCATTAGAGGCTGTGTACAATGATGTCCTGTCCTGACCGCAACACCTTTGGCATCCATCCACATACCCAGGTCAAAATGATGAATTCCTTCTATAGCAAATGAAAGCACCGCTACTTTCTTATCGTTGTCACCAAAGATTTGTACTCCATCAATTTTTTTGATCTGTGCGGTAGCATACGCGATCAATTCTTCTTCGTAAGAAGCGATATTATTTTTTCCTAACTCGTTGATAAACTCAATGGCCGCCTTCAATGCATTAACGTCTGCGATGTTTGGGGTACCTGCTTCGAATTTATAAGGAATGTCGTTATAGGTGGTTTTCTCAAAGCTTACTTCTTTGATCATTTCCCCACCACCTTGGTAAGGAGGCATCTTTTCGAGCAATGATCTCTTGCCGTATAAGATCCCTACACCTGTTGGTCCATACATTTTATGAGATCCAAAAGCATAAAAGTCTGCATTGAGTTTTCTCACATCAATTTCCAAATGGGCAGCTCCTTGTGCACCATCGATCATAACGATCGCTCCATAATTATGTGCTTTTGTAATAATTTCTCCGATCGGATTGATTGTTCCAAAAGAGTTGGAAGCATGATTAATAGCAACCACCTTTGTTTTCTCAGATAGGATATGCTCAAACTCTTCTAGGTCCAAATTACCATTGTCTAGAACAGGTATGACCCGAATTTTAGCACCTTTTTCTTCAGCAAGCATTTGCCAAGGAACAATGTTGGAATGGTGTTCTAAACCTGAAATGATGATCTCATCTCCAGCTTCAATGAACTTCCTACCGTAAGTAGATGCTACTAAATTAATGGATTCAGTAGTGCCTTTGGTGAAGATCACCTCTTCAGCTTCATTCGCATTAATGAATTGCTGAACGGCTTTCCTCGTGTCCTCAAAGGCAGCGGTAGATCTTTCTGCAAGGGTATGGATTCCTCTGTGAATATTCGCATTGTCTAATTCATAATGATCGGACAATGCTTTAATTACTCTTTTTGGTTTTTGATTGGTAGCAGCATTATCGAAATAGATAAGAGGCTTCCCATTCACATTTTGGTGAAGAATTGGGAACTCCTTTCTTACTGCTTCAATATCAATTGAAGTAGATACTACAGAAGTATCTGACATTACTTTTCTAATCTAGATGAAATTATTTCCTCTACGTAAGCCTGAAGTGGTTCTAACTCCAGGTTGTCAATTACATCGCGGGCAAATGCATGTAAAAGCATAGCCATAGCGCTGTCTCTCTTTATCCCTCTTGCCATCAGGTAGAATAAGGCATCATTATCTAGTTGACCAGTAGTACATCCATGAGAACATTGGACATCATCTGCCCAGATCTCTAACTGTGGTTTTGTATTCACAGTAGCATCATTGGTCATTAAGATATTTTTATTCGACTGGAATGCATTGGTCTTTTGGGCATCTTGCCTTACAAAGATCTTACCATTGAAGACGCCTCTAGATTTTTCATCCATGATGCCTTTATACAACTCATTAGAGTACGCATTAGGTTTGGTATGATCTACCGATGTATGGTTGTCTACGTGAGTTTTACCTGCTAAAAGGTAAAGCCCATTCATATATGCTTCACAACCTTCACCTTCTAATCTAATGTTCAGGTTATTTCTTACCATAGCACCATTTAGTGCGATAGTGTTGGTTGTGAACTTAGAATCTTTGGCTTGTGCGACATTGATCGCTGAATAGTGATAGGAGGTAGGCTTATCATTCTCGATCTTATAATATTTCGAGTTAGCACCTCTGGCAACATCTATTTCTACAACATGATTCGAGAAACTGGGTTCAGCTTGTAAAGTGTCTACTTTCTCCAAAACAGTAACCTGAGCATTCTCTCCAATTTGGATGATACTCTTAGTTTGGATGTCGGTAGACTTAGTATTAATGAACTGAAGAAAGATCGGTTTGTCGATGACTGCATTGTTGTTCACTTTGATGATTGCACCGTCAGTGGCAAGGACAGAGTTCATTGCAACGAAACTGTCTTCCTCAGAAAGTTTTAATCTGTCGTAGTTACTTTCTAGAACTTCTTGAATATTGGCCGAAGGGTTGGCAAATGTTGAAACACTCATCCCTTCAATATCAATGTCTTCTGAGAACTCCTTGCTGAATTCACCATTGATGAAAGTAAGCTGAAATGCATCGAGATCTTTGATCTTCAATCCGTCAACATCTGCTTGACTAACCTGAGTAACCTCAGTATTCAATTCAAAATTGATATGCTTCTCAAGCGCTTTAGTCAGATTTGTGAACTTATATTCTTCATGCTTGGCATGAGGTAAGCCCACATTCTTTAAATGATCTAAAGCTTTCACTCTGAAGGGTTGAATAGCAGAGGAACTCTTTTGATCTGCCTCAAATCGCTCAGAGATTTTATCTATGATTGATTGTCCTGCAATTTTCTTCATACTAAACAGTCGCTTTAGCTTCTTCTTTGATCCAATCGTAACCTTTTTCTTCTAGTTCAAGTGCTAGTTCTTTGGTTCCTGATTTTACAATTCGTCCATTATATAGTACATGTACATAATCAGGTACTATGTAATCCAGAAGTCTTTGATAGTGAGTTACAACAATGGTTACATTGTCAGGTCTCTTCAGTGCGTTTACACCATCCGAAACGATTCTTAGTGCATCAATATCTAAACCAGAGTCTGTTTCATCAAGAATTGCCAACTTAGGCTCAAGCATAGCCATTTGGAAGATCTCATTTCTCTTTTTCTCGCCACCTGAGAAACCTTCATTCAGGGCGCGGCTCAATAAGGCTTGATCCATATCGACCAGCTTCATTTTTTCTTTCATCAATTTCAAGAAAGAAACCGCATCTAGTGCTTTCTCACCCCTATGTTCTCTTACTTGATTAATAGCAGTTTTCATGAAGTTAGTAGTGCTCACGCCTGGAATTTCTACAGGATATTGGAAAGCTAAGAAAACACCCTCGCGAGCTCTCTCATCAGCACCCATATCCAATAGGTCTTTGCCTAGGAATGAAACTTCACCTGCGGTTACCTCATAATCTTCTCTCCCTGCTAAAACTGAGGCTAATGTACTTTTACCTGAACCATTAGGTCCCATAATAGCGTGTACTTCTCCTGGTTTTACTTCTAGGTTAATTCCTTTGAGAATTTGTTTATTCTCTATACTAGCTTGTAGATTTTTTATTGATAGCATTTCTAATTCTTAGCTTAATTCAGTGATTATCCAACAGATCCCTCTAGTGTAAGGGCAAGAAGCTTTTGAGCTTCAACAGCAAATTCCATTGGTAATTTATTTAGTACTTCTTTGGCGTAGCCATTTACAATTAGTGCAACAGCAGACTCCTCATCAATTCCTCTTTGCTGACAATAGAAGATCTGATCTTCTCCAATTTTAGAAGTGGTGGCCTCATGCTCTACTTGAGCAGAATTGTTATCGATATCGATGTAAGGGAAAGTATGAGCTCCACATTTATCTCCCATTAATAAAGAGTCACATTGTGAGAAATTCCGAGCATTTGAAGCTCTCTTCATCACTTGAACTTGACCCCTGTAGCTGTTCTGAGAATATCCTGCAGATATGCCTTTGGATACAATTCGAGACTTTGTATTCTTTCCAATATGGATCATTTTAGTTCCTGTATCGGCTTGTTGGTAATTATTGGTAACTGCAACAGAATAAAATTCTCCTTGCGAATTATCTCCTTTAAGAATACAAGAAGGATATTTCCAAGTAACAGCTGATCCAGTTTCTACCTGTGTCCATGAGATCTTTGAGTTGTCTCCTTCACAAACACCTCGCTTGGTCACAAAGTTGTAAACACCACCTTTACCATTCTTATCTCCAGGATACCAATTCTGTACGGTCGAGTATTTTACTTCAGCATCTTTTGCTGCTACGATCTCAACCACAGCCGCATGAAGCTGATTCTCATCTCTCATTGGGGCAGTACAGCCTTCTAGATAGCTAACATAAGAACCTTCTTCAGCCACGATCAATGTTCTTTCGAACTGACCTGTATTGGCCGCATTGATCCTAAAATAAGTAGATAGCTCCATTGGGCATCTTACTCCTTTCGGGATATAACAAAAAGATCCGTCAGAGAAAACAGCAGAGTTCAGGGCAGCAAAATAATTATCATTTTGAGGCACAACAGAACCCATATGCTTTTTGATCAATTCTGGGTGGTTATGAACTGCTTCTGAAAAAGAGCAGAAGATAATACCTAATTCGGACAAGGTTTCTTTGAAAGTAGTGGCAACTGACACTGAGTCTATGACAGC
>CBFIDS010000043.1:0-27146 GCA_965661435.1 Roseivirga sp. | reverse complement strand
TCTATTCTTTAACATTGTGCTTTCAAAAGTTCGGGGTGTGGCGCAGTCCGGTAGCGTACTCGTCTGGGGGGCGAGGGGTCGTGGGTTCAAATCCCGCCACCCCGACAAATCAAAAGCTTAGCAGTGATGCTGAGCTTTTTTTATGATATAGGATAATATTGGCCCGCAGATGATTCTTGTGGGCGGAGACAGACAAAAGCTTTCATGCGAAATTTGCTTTTGAATTTTTTCAAAAACCAAATGCAAGCTTCGGTTTTTTTTAAAAATACAAAAAGCCTCTAAACGAGGCTTTTGTCTGTGGGATATACTGGATTACTCATACCCACAAGGCATTCCGTACATCCCCTCGTGAAGCCCCGCCCTGCTCCACTTTAAAACCAACTGGTTCTCATTACAATACATTACAATAAAAAGAGACTAGCCACTTGGCTAGTCTCTTTTTATTGTGGGATATACTGGATTCGAACCAGTGACCTCTGCCCTGTCAAGGCAGCGCTCTAAACCAACTGAGCTAATACCCCATAAAGAATGGCAGACTTTCATCTGCCATTGCAATATTAATAAAAGTCTCTTTCTAATTAATGATTGTAAAGCTTTTTATAGTATTCATCGGCCATTCTTGCCGCTTTGAAATACTTCAATACATCATCCATACTTTGGAAATTCAGTTCTACCCATCTATCATGATCGTCATAGTACATGGGCACGATCTCTTCTTCGAGAATTCTCATCATATGATCGGAATCGTGTTGGTCTTGTTCGCCTTCTGGAGCAGAAGTATCTGCTTCCGGTATCACAAAACTGTTCTTTCCATGCTCACCAAATTCAAGGATCCAGCCATCATTGGTTGAGAAATTCAGGGAACCATTCATGGCAGCCGTCATTCCTGATGTACCCGATGCTTCCAAAGGAATTCTTGGGTTATTCAACCAAACATCAGAGCCTTTTTTCATCAAAGCAGAAAGAGATAATTCATATCCCGTGAGAATGGTCGCATTATGATACTTTCTTGTGAAATGAACCAACCAGTTAAATGTGCTAACCGCTGAATGATCAAGAGGATAAGGTTTTCCAGCCCAGATGATCTGTACTGGTCTATCCTTATCATTCAATAATTTTTCAAATCTAGCCACATCTCTAGCAATAAGGTCTGCTCTCTTGTAACCTGCAAATCTTCTTGCCCACACGATCGTCAAGACATTAGGGTCTAAAATTTTTCCTGTTTGATCGGCAACAAGATCAAAAAGCTCTTGCTTCATTTCTGTTTTTCGCTTCACAAACTTTTTAGTATTTCTCTTCTCTCTTGACTTTTCGATCTCCTTATCTGTCCAATAGCCTGAATTTTGAGCATTGGTAATTGGAATTATATCACAGATATCTTTAAAGCCACCCCACATCTCAGCTGAAACCTCTTGGTGCTTCTTAGACACCGCATTGGAGATCTTAGAAAGTCTTAATGCTGCCAGTGTATGATTGAACATACCATTGTCAAGTCCTACAAGCTCATCTATCTCACCGATACTGAACCCATTGAAGAAGCCTAATTTGTGAAGGAAGTTAGGATCGTTCACCTCATTCCCTGCCTTAACCGGGGTATGTGTAGTGAATACCAGTTTGTCTCTTACTTTATCTGCACTTTCGTATTTTTCTAGAAGTCTGAAGGCAGCAGGCAAGGCATGCGCCTCATTGAAATGATATAGATCAACCTCATGGCCAATTGCTTCTAAAACTTTCGTTCCTCCCACACCTAGTAAAATGTATTGTGCAATTCTAGTCGCAATGTTATTATCATAAAGTTTATGCGTGATGGTCTGGGCTAAGTGATCATTCTCAGGATGATCAGTAGACAAAAGAAATAGCGGTGCAGAACCAAACACTTTAGGATCTAAATAAAACACCTTAGCTTTTACTGGATGATTGTCTACCGTAACTTCAATATCGAAATCTAATTCTTGAAGGAAGTTGTAATGTCTTTCTTGCCAAAGTACATCTAGCTCATTATTGTGCTTTCTTACTTGGTCGTAGTATCCATACTTCCATAAGATGCCTATGCCTATTACATTTTGCTTTAGGTCATAAGCACTTCTCATGTGCGAACCCGCTAAAAAGCCAAGTCCACCTGAATAGATCTTCAAAGGTTGATCAATGGCAAATTCCATTGAGAAATACGCCACTGGCTTCTCATATCCTTTGCCAAATTTATATGGATGTTTAAGTTTAAAACTCATGTCGTTCGATTTAAAAATGGAGGCTAAATTACAAGTATGAAGATGCTATTTTGAGTTACAGAGAGAAAAGATTTATGCAAACGATTGTAGTTCTGATCGAGCTTACTTTTCGTCTAAAAAGTTACAGATTAGCCAAATACATGATATTTATCAATGTTAAGGTAATAGTGATTCCTCACATTTGCATCAAATAATAGTGCCATGAAAGTAAATAGCGCAGCAGAAGCGATCTCAATAGTAAAACCCGGAAATAACATTTACCTCCACACGGCAGGAGCCACTCCTATCTCATTAGTTCAAGCTCTCACTGATCGAGCTGATGAATTATATAATGTATCCATCTACCAGATGCATACAGAAGGTCCTGCCCCTTATGCTGAGCCTGAATTTGAAGATGTATTCATCATTAATTCAATGTTTATTGGTGGTAATGTTAGAAAAGCGCACAAAGAAGGAAGGGCTAATTTCATTCCTTCTTTCTTGAGTGAAGTGCCTATCATGTTAAGGAATGGAACTATACCTTGTGATGTAGCACTGATTCAAGTTTCACCTCCTGATAAACATGGCTATTGTTCTTTAGGGATCTCGGTTGATGCCACCAAAGCAGCAGTTGACGTTGCAGACGTAGTAATTGCTCAAGTCAATCCAAGAATGCCAAGGACTCATGGTGACGGGCTGATCCATGTCAGTGCATTTACACGATATTTCGAAGAAGAATCTGAATTACCAGAGCTTCCTAAACACGAGTTAACTGATATTGAAAAGAAGATCGGTCTTCACGTTGCAGGAATGATAGAGGATGGCGCCACACTTCAAATGGGTATTGGTGCTATCCCAGATGCAGTTTTATCATGTTTAGATAGCCATAAGAACCTAGGTGTTCATACTGAAATGTTCTCTGATGGTGTAATTCCATTGATCGAAAAGGGAGTGATCAACAATAAGTTCAAAAAGCATCATAAAGATTATTTGGTCTCTGGCTTTATGATCGGTACTCGTAAGCTTTATGACTTTGTAGATGACAATCCAATGATCAGGATGCTGGACATCCAGTATGTCAATGATACTGCGGTAATCAGAAAAATGCCAAAAATGACAAGTATCAATTCAGCCATTGAGGTTGATCTTACAGGTCAGGTTTGTGCCGATTCTATTGGAACGATGATGTATTCTGGTGTAGGTGGTCAGATGGACTTTATCCGTGGGGCTTCGCTATCGCCTGGGGGAAAACCCATCATTGCTTTACCTTCGACCACGAGTAAAGGTCATAGTAAGATCGCTCCTATTTTACAGCCGGGAGCTGGTGTTGTTACCACTAGAGCCCACGTTCATTATATTGTAACTGAATATGGTGTAGCAGATCTTTACGGAAAGAATCTTAAACAACGAGCTCAAGCCTTGATCAATATTTCACATCCAGATCACAGAGAGGATTTAAGCAGGGCAGCTTCAGATAGATTCAAAGGACACTACTTTAAATAATAAAAGGCCTCCAAATGGAGGCCTTTTTTATCGATTACTTTAAACCTTTATTCTCCTTTGGTACTTGCACTCAAGTACTCTCTATTCATGCGAGCAATATTCTCGAGAGAAATTCCTTTTGGACATTCTACCTCGCAAGCTCCTGTATTAGAACAGTTTCCGAAACCTTCTTCGTCCATTACTTTCACCATGTTCTTCACACGATCTTTTGCTTCTACTTGCCCTTGAGGAAGTAATGCAAACTGAGACACTTTTGCTGACACAAATAGCATAGCAGAAGCATTCTTGCAAGAAGCCACACAAGCTCCACAACCAATACAGGTTGCTGCATCGAAAGACTTATCTGCATTATGCTTTTCAATAGGAATTGCATTAGCATCCTGAGTATTTCCTGAAGTATTAACACTCACAAAACCACCGGCTGCCATTACTCTGTCAAAAGAGCTTCTGTCTACTACCAAGTCTTTGATCACAGGAAAGGCCTTTGCTCTCCATGGTTCTATATAAATGGTATCTCCATCCTTGAATTCTCTCATGTGCAGTTGACAGGTGGTTATACCTCTTCCTGGTCCATGAGCCTCTCCATTGATATACATAGAGCAGCTTCCGCAGATACCTTCTCTACAGTCATGATCGAAAGCAACAGGTTCATTACCCGTTTCGATCAACTGTTCATTAAGTATATCCATCATTTCAAGGAAAGAGCTGTCTCTGGAAATATCGGAAACTTGATAAGATTCCATTTGTCCCTTATCCTTGCTATTCTTTTGTCTCCAAACTTTTAGCGTAAGGTTTAATCCTTTTTCTGCTGACATATTTTGAATATCTAAAGTTCTTTAAATCAATTATTTGTAAGATCGAGTCTTGAGCTCAATGTTCTCATATTTGAGCTCTTCTTTGTGCAATACTGCTTTCGAAGGCTCTCCTGTATATTCCCAAGCAGAAACAAAAGTAAAGCCTTTATCATCTCTCACTGCCTCTCCTTCCTCGGTTTGATACTCCTCTCTGAAGTGACCTCCACAAGACTCGTTTCTTTCTAAAGCGTCTCGAGCGAACAATTCTCCAAGCTCAAGGAAGTCTGCCACTCTACCTGCTTTCTCAAGTTCTTGGTTGATGCCATCAGGAGAACCAGGTACTCTTACCTCTTTATAGAATTCATCTCTGATCTCTTTGATCTCAGCAATAGCTTCTTTCAAACCTTGCTCATTTCTAGCCATTCCAACTTTGTTCCACATTACCTTTCCTAGGCGTTTGTGGAAATAGTCTACCGACTTAGAACCATTGTTGTTCATAAAGAAATCTATTTTCTCTTGAACCGCTTTTTCAGCTTCTTCGAACTCAGGTGTATCTGTTGGAATCTCACCCGTTCTGATATCATCCGCTAAGTAATCACCAATAGTATATGGTAAAACAAAGTAACCGTCTGCTAAGCCTTGCATTAAGGCTGAAGCTCCCAGTCTATTCGCGCCGTGGTCTGAGAAATTCGCCTCACCGATTGCATAGCAACCTGGAATCGTGGTCATCAAGTTGTAATCAACCCAAACTCCACCCATTGTATAATGAACGGCAGGGTAGATCTTCATTGGCGTTTTGTATGGATTATCGGCAGTGATTTTTTCATACATCTGGAAAAGATTACCATATTTCTTTTCAACTACATCTTCTCCTAGTTTTTTGATCTGAGCATCTGAAGCATCATGAATACCTTTCACATTTGCTTCTTCATGTCCATATCTCATAATGGCAGAAGAGAAGTCTAGGAAGACAGCCTCACCTGATTCATTCGAACCAACTCCATATCCTTCATCGCAACGCTCTTTTGCGGCTCTAGATGCTACATCTCTAGGTACAAGGTTACCAAACGATGGGTATCTTCTCTCCAAGTAGTAGTCTCTATCTTCTTCCGCTATCTTAGTCGGGTCTAACTGACCTTTTCTAACTGCCTCAGCATCTTCTTTTTTCTTAGGCACCCAAATTCTACCATCATTCCTCAACGACTCAGACATCAAGGTCAGTTTAGACTGCTGATCTCCATGTTGAGGAATACAAGTAGGGTGAATTTGAGTAAAGCATGGGTTGGCAAAGAAAGCTCCTTTTTTGTGCACCTTCCATGCTGCTGAAGTATTGGAACCCATGGCATTGGTCGAAAGGAAGAAAACATTCCCATAACCACCGGAAGCAATGACCACAGCATGAGCAGAGTGTCTTTCTATTTCGCCAGTAACTAAATTTCTGGCAATGATTCCTCTGGCTTTACCGTCAACTAGTACAATGTCTAGCATTTCATGACGGTTATACATTTTGATCTTACCTTTACCGATCTGACGCGACATGGCCGAATAACATCCTAGCAACAATTGTTGCCCAGTTTGACCTTTAGCGTAGAATGTCCTAGAAACTTGAACACCACCAAATGATCTGTTATCTAAAAGGCCACCATAATCTCTGGCAAAAGGAACGCCTTGAGCTACACACTGGTCTATAATATTCGTTGAAACTTCTGCTAATCTATAGACATTCGCTTCTCTGGATCTATAATCACCACCTTTTACAGTATCATAGAATAATCTGTAGGTCGAGTCACCATCACCTTGATAGTTCTTGGCAGCGTTGATCCCACCTTGAGCTGCAATAGAGTGCGCTCTACGCGGAGAATCCTGATAGCAAAATGATTTCACATTGTATCCTAACTCAGCCAAGGTTGCTGAGGCTGAGCCTCCAGCCAGTCCAGTTCCAACAACAATTACATCTATTAATCTTTTATTAGCCGGATTGACTAATCGAATATCGTTTTTATGCTTGGTCCACTTATCGGATATAGGACCTTCCGGAATTTTAGAATCTAAAGTGCTCATGTGATTAATGTCCTGTTAAGTGGTGAAACAAAGCGATGAATATGAAAACCGCAGGGATCAATATCGCATATACTTTTCCAAATTTTTTCAACCCTGGAGTATACTTTGAATGTCTGGCACCCATTGATTGAAAAGCTGATTGAAAGCCGTGTAACAAGTGCGCTGACAATAGAATGAATGCTAAAACATAAATGCCTACTCGAAGTGGATCTTCGAATTTATGAACCATCTCTTCATAATATCTATACTCACCGTTGATCATACCAGACATATCTCCTTGGATAAATTTAGTATTGATCTCAGGGATCCAGAAATCGTAGAAATGTAATCCTAAAAATACAAGGATCACAGCTCCAGAAATGATCATATTTCTTGAAAACCAGCTAGAATTAGCTGCTCCGTTGTTCTTTGCATATTTTACCTCTCTCGCTCCTCGATTCTGTATTTCAAGTACAACGCCCATCACAAAGTGATAAACTACTGCGAAGATTAATACAGGTTGAAGCGCAAATTGTACCACAGGATTCGTACCCATAAAATGAGAGATCTCATCAAATATATCGGCACTGATAACTGAAGTAAAATTAATGGTAGCGTGCTGTAAGAGAAACAACATTAAGAAAAGGGCCGAAAGTGCCATAGCAAACTTTCTTCCCACCGAACTATTCAAGGTATTTTTTACCCAACTCATTTAATTTCAATGGTTAAAATTCCGACCAAAATTACTCTTCAAACGTTAGCAAACAAAAGTTATAATGCTTGGAACGTTTCTAAATAACTGAACAATGGGCTAACAGCCTGTGATTTTGGTTTGTTTCAAGAAAATAAGAGAAAGTTTCTTTAAAAAGATTCTGGTAACTGGTCATCTGAGGCACAGACTCTTCGAACTAAAATGATAAATTTGAAGTATTAGTATAACTTATTTAAATATTAACGTTGTTTTAAAAAGGAAGCCTTAAAACATATGCTGAAACGTCTTATTCTTGTCACCTTCCTTATACTGATGGCATCTGTTGATGCTTGGGCTACACACATTAGAGCTGGTGAGCTTACAGCGGTTAGAATTTCTCAAACTAGTCTGAGGTATAGATTTACGCTTGTGATTTACAGAGACACAGAGTCTCCTGTAAATGTTGGCGAAGGAGGACTTCTCAATTTTGGTCAAGGAAGAACAATTGACGGATTGAATGCATTAACAGAAGAATCTATTGACGGCTTCTCTGAAACAAATGTCGGCCACCTAACCTCAAGGGTTGTAATTGAATGGGAACATACATTCGACGGCCCAGGTGTCTATGTTGTGAGCTATACTGAGGAAAATAGAAACGCTAACATCATTAACATGGGTGGAGCCTCGTCCGATGGCATCCCTTTTCATATTGAAACAGTTATTAGAATAGACCCAAGTTTAAATGTCAATGGAACTCCTCAACTTACGATTCCTCCAATTGACAGAGCATGTGTGGGAGCCAAGTTCTTTCATAATCCAGGAGCTTACGACCCTGATGGAGATAGTTTAGCATATAAGATCGTTACACCTCTCCAAGATAGAGGTACAGAAGTTTTATCTTACCTACCCTTAAATGACCCAAGTATATCAAATGCCAAAGAAGGAGGTGGTTCTCCTGCCAGTTTCGAAATTGACCCGATCACAGGTGAATTAACTTGGGACGCACCTCAATTTGCTGGGGAATATAATGTCGCCATCATTGTAGAAGAATGGAGATTTTCTACTTTCACTGATCGATATGAACTTCTAGGCTATGTAACTAGAGACATGCAGATCATTGTTGAAGATTGCGATAATGAAAGGCCACAACTTGAAGTACCTGCAGACACCTGTATAGAAGCTGGAACAGTCTTGGAAGGCATGATTAGAGGATTAGATCCAGATGGAAATGACGTCTTAGTAGAAGCATTCGGAGGCCCATTTGAAGTCAATACCAATCCTGCACAATTATTCAATTTACCAGGAATGGACACGGAAAGAGAATTTAGGCCTCAACCATCTAGGCATCTATTCAGCTGGCAAACAAATTTTACCCACATCCGCAGCAGACCATATGAAGCGATCTTTAAAGTCTCCGATGACCCTTTCGATCCTGACGCTCCAAATTTGACAGATTTTCAAAGTTGGAACATTAGAGTGGTAGCTCCGGCACCCACTGGTTTAAATGCTTCAGCATTAACGGGTCAATCGATAGAATTAAGCTGGGATGATTATGTGGCAGCCAATCAAAACCCAAGAATAGAAATATATAGACGAGTAGAGAGTTTCGACTTTGTACCAGAAAACTGCAATATCGGAATCCCGCCCAATTCAGGCTATGAATTATTAGAACATGTGCCTGTTGACCAAACTTCATTCATAGATAATAAAGGATTAAGGCCTGGAGTTAATTACTGTTATCGAATAGTGGCAGAATTCCCTTTGCCGGGTGGCGGAACTAGTTATGCTTCTTCTGAAGTCTGCTTTATCATCCCGCTAGACGTTCCTGCAATTACCAATGCATCTATTCTTGAAACAAGTGAAACAAATGGAGAAATTTTTGTGAGGTGGACATCACCATTAGATATTGATAAAACACTATTCCCTCCACCATACACTTATGAATTGATCAGATATGACGGATTCAATGGAACGGACGGAAGGACAGAATTGATCAATACGCAGGACACGATTTTCACAGATACTGGCTTGAATACCATGGGTCAGCCGTACAATTACCAGGTAAGATTCTATGATTCTGGAAATAATCTTATCGATAGTTCCGCGACAGCATCATCTGTAAGACTAGAAGCATTGGGTAGAGTTAATGCAGCACGCTTGAATTGGTCTGCAGAAGTACCTTGGTCTATTCAGGTTCAAAGTAGCCCTTACCACCTGATCTATAGGAACAGAACAGACCCGACCGCTCAAGATGTAGATACCTTTGAATTGATAGATAGTGTATTAGTAACAAATGATGGCCTCACCTATTTAGACAATGGAAGTTTTAATGGAATAGCTTTAATGGACGACAGAGAATACTGCTATTTTGTAACAACCAGAGGCAGCTATGGTAATGTTAAGATCGAATCCCCTTTGATCAATAATTCCCAGATCACATGTATAGAGCCTAATGATGAAATCCCGCCAGAGGATCCAGTGATAGAAATTGACCCTAACGACCAAGTCGATATTATAGAGGGCCCTGATGGCCCATTGACAGTACTTAATAATGAAAATTGTGACAGGCTAGCAATAGAACCGTGCAGCTTTGCAAACTTCACCAATACCATCAACTGGAGTTTTGATGATATCGATGACGATATTGCGTTCTTCAACATATATTTCTCACCTACCGGCTCAGAAGATGATTATGAGATAGTTGGAACTAGTCCTAGAAATCAATTTTTACATACAGGGCTGTCTTCATTGAAAGGTTGCTACAAAGTTTCCGCTGTTGACAGAAGCAATAATGAAAGCGGTTTGAGCAATGCGATTTGCTTCGACAATTGCCCTTACTATGAACTCCCTAATTCTTTCACTCCAAATGGTGACGGTATCAATGACACCTTCAGGGCTTTTGATCAACCCAATGGTAAGTGTCCGAGGTTTGTTGAATCGGTAGTTTTCAGAGTCTATGACCGTTGGGGAGGACAAGAGATCTTCAGTTATAATACCAATGAAGTAACGGAACCTAACTATTTTATTGACTGGACTGGAACAAATGAGAATGGTATTATTCTACCAAGTGGAACTTACTACTACACAGCGACCGTTACTTATGATGTATTGGATAAGTCAAAAAGTACACAAGAATTCAGGAATTGGGTAAAAATAATTCGATAAAAAATCACGACATCTTACTTTTCGATGGGGTTTGTAACCTTTGTAATGGAGCGGTGAATTTCATTATTGATCATGACCCTCAAGGGCATTTCAAATTTGCTGCGCTACAAACTGATTTTGGCCAGGAGAAACTAGAGGAACTGGGTTTTGGTCAAGAAGAGTTTGACTCCCTTGTTCTACTTCAAGGAGCTAACACTTATAAGAAAAGTACTGCTGCTTTAAGAATTGCCATAAAGCTGAATGGCCTATACCCACTCTTATTCATCTTCATCATCATTCCTCCTTTTATCAGACATGCAGTATATGACCTGATCGCGAAAAACCGATATAAATGGTGGGGTAAAAGGGACAGCTGTAGAATGCCTACTCCTGAACTGAAGGATCGCTTTGTTTAGGGCTTAGTTTTTTCCTTAATTTTGTCTCGAAAATCAACAAAGAATTTATGAAAGCTTATGTTTTCCCTGGCCAGGGCGCACAATTTCCAGGCATGGCCAAAGACCTATATGAAACCTCCGAAGAAGCAAAGAATCTATTAGAGTCCGCTAACGACATTCTAGGCTTCCGCATAACAGATATTATGTTTGACGGTACTCCAGATGAGTTGAAACAAACTAAGGTTACCCAGCCGGCCATCTTCCTTCACTCCGTAGTTTTAGCGAAGATCTCTGACTCGTTCTCTCCAGGTATGGTGGCAGGACATTCACTTGGAGAGTTCTCCGCTCTTGTTTCTAACGGGGTTCTTTCTTTTGAAGATGGCTTGAGACTTGTTTCTCAGAGAGCCATGGCCATGCAAAAGGCTTGTGAGATCAATCCTTCGACCATGGCTGCAATTCTCGGTTTAGAAGATGAGGTTGTGGAAAAAATTTGCTCAGATATAGACGAGGTAGTAGTTGCTGCTAACTACAACTGCCCCGGTCAATTGGTGATCTCAGGTTCTCACAAAGGAATAGAATTGGCTTGTGAAGCTGCTAAAGAAGCAGGCGCTAAAAGAGCGCTTCCTCTTCCGGTAGGTGGTGCATTTCATTCGCCATTGATGGAGCCTGCTAGAGCAGAGTTAGAGCAAGCTATCGATGCAACCAATTTCAGTCAAGGCTCATGTCCAGTATATCAGAATGTCTCTGCCCAAGCTGAAACGGATATTGAAGTGATCAAGGCTAATCTAAAGACTCAATTAACAGCTCCGGTAAAGTGGACACAATCTGTTCAGGCCATGGTAGCTGATGGGGCTACAAATTTCATTGAATCTGGCCCAGGGAAAGTTTTACAGGGATTGGTTAAGAAAATTCATAGAGAGGCCGAAGTCTCCAGCATTTAAACCAACAAATAACCGTTCAAAGCCTGACCTTGCAGTCAGGCTTTTTTATTGATTGAATAATAGATTTGATTTCAAGATATTCAATAGTTCTAACTTTTATGATATAAAATCAGTCCTTACCTGTCTATTGGTATTTTTATTTCTCAACCTTTCTGATCAAACCGGTAAAGTATTTGACAATCTATCCGTCAGAAGTGATATCCTAGATATGGATAGAAATTATGCTATTTATCTTCCGCCAGACTATGAAACATCTGAAAGAAGCTACCCTGTGTTATATCTTTTGCATGGAGCTGGAGACGATCATTCAGGTTGGGTGCAATTTGGCGAGGTCTTGAGGATCACAGATGAAGCCATTAAAGATAGCTCTGCGACACCAATGATCATTGTGATGCCTGATGCCAAAACAGGACAAATGGGGTATTTCAACACTCTTGACAACAACTGGCGCTATGAGGATTTCTTTTTTGAAGAACTCATGCCTCACGTAGAAGAAAAATATAGAATCCGGAAAGAGAAAAGATTCAGAGCTATCTCTGGTCTGTCTATGGGTGGAGGAGGAACCTTTATGTATGCGCTTCACAGACCAGATCTTTTTTCTTCTGCGGCACCGCTTTCTGCTTATGTAGGCCCTTTAGATCTAGATCAGTTTAAAAGACAGGCTGAAAGAATGAATTATAATGGCCCAATGGAAGATCTAGAAAATTATTTCAAACGCCATAATGCAATTTCGTTGATCGAAGATGGAGATGTTGCCTCCATGAAAACAGTAAGATGGTTCATCGACTGTGGTGATGATGACTTCCTTTATGAAGGGAATAGTCTAACTCATGTAGCCATGAAAAAGAAAGAAATACCTCATGAATATCGTGTTAGAGATGGAGGTCATACTTGGACGTATTGGAGAGCTTCTTTGCCCGTTGTATTGAGGTTTATTTCAGACGCCTTTCATCAATATTGAAGGACTGAATATTCATTCACCTCTAATTCATCTTTACATTCTTCCAATAATTCTATCTGGTTCTTTGCAGAAACGGGGTGTTCTAGTTCAGGCGCAATTTCTGCCATTGGCACTAAAGTGAATCTCCTGTTTTGGATCTCAGGATGTGGAATTATTAGATCTTCCTTCGCAAATTCAACATCACCGAAGTACAAGATATCAATATCGATGAGTCGGCTCCCCCATTTTTCGTACTTGACCCTCCCCATTTCCTTCTCAATCATTTGACAGATAAAAAGTAAGCGTTGAGGAGATTTCGCTGTTTCAACCTCAATCACTTGATTTAAAAAACTATCCTGATCTTCGATGCCCCATGCGGCTGTTTCATACACTTTAGATTCGTTCCTTATCGCTAACCCATTGGCAATCAATAATTCACAGGCTCTTTCTAAATTCTTCAGCCTATTATCGATATTGCTTCCTAGCAAGAGGTAAATTCCTGTCATGCAGGCAAATATAAGGTTTGTTATTGGAGTTGAAGACTCACCTGACTATTTTGGCATTTCATAAGCAAGAATGAATGAGTGAACTTAGACACGATTGGACGAAAGAGGAAATTCTTGAGATCTATAATAGACCTTTATTAGAACTGGTATACGAAGCAGCAACAGTTCATAGAGCGTATCATAATCCGAATGAGGTGCAAGTTAGTACGCTACTCTCCATTAAGACTGGAGGATGCCCAGAAGACTGTGCCTACTGCCCTCAGGCAGCCAGGTATCATACAGATATAGACAAAAACGACCTCATGTCTGTGGATCAGGTGAAAGCTCAGGCTCTTCGTGCGAAATCCTCAGGATCATCTCGAGTCTGTATGGGAGCCGCCTGGAGAAATGTTGAGGATGGTCCAGAATTCGATCAGGTATTGGACATGGTACGTACCATCAATTCACTCGATATGGAGGTTTGCTGTACACTAGGCATGCTTACTGAAAACCAAGCCCAAAGACTAGCTGAAGCAGGTCTTTATGCTTATAACCACAACTTAGATTCTTCTGAAGAATATTATAAAGAAATTATTTCTACAAGAGGCTGGGAAGACAGGCTTGAGACACTCAAGAATGTTCGTAAAACGAACGTTACAGTTTGTAGCGGAGGAATTATAGGAATGGGTGAATCTATTGAAGACAGAGCAGGCATGTTAGTAGCACTATCTTCCCTAAGTCCACAACCTGAGTCAGTTCCTATCAATGCTTTAGTTTCTGTAGAAGGCACTCCACTTGAAGAACAGCAGGTAGTTCCTATTTGGGATATGATCAGAATGGTTGCCACAACTAGAATTGTATTGCCAACTACAACAGTAAGGTTATCTGCAGGTAGAACTGAAATGAGTAAGGAAGGGCAAGCGTTCTGCTTTATGGCAGGTGCGGGTTCCATATTTGCTGGAGACAAGTTACTTACCACTCCAAATCCTGATGTCAACGAAGACATGGATCTTTTCAACATTTTAGGAATCATTCCTATGAAGCCATACGCCAAGGGAGCCAAACCCACACCCCTTGCTCCTGAGGAGATGACGCCTCAAGAAGGTGAGAGAATAAAATGGAGTCGACCAGGACACCGTATTGACAAGAATGTGGATGCCACAAAAAAAGGCAACAAGAAAAGAAAGGAAGCTATATAGCTTCCTTTTTTCTTATCAAATCATTATCGAGGTAAAGCATATAAACCTAATATGTGCCTTATAGATTCTTAATTCCGTTCAATCAGTTCAATATAGATACCATCAGGATCTTGAATAAAAATGATTCGATATCCTTCGCGTTCTACATCACCCACTATATCAATCCCATCATTTTCAATTCTTTCCAGAACTGGGGCTAAACTTTTAAAACTAAATGTGAGGTAATTGACCCCTGAGTTTGCATCAATCCCTTTTTTAGATTTCGATCTTTTTGTTTTATTAAAATATGCAAGCTTTAAGATTGTCGCAGATGGTCTATTCTTCATTTTGAACATCTTAACTGAAAAGGGTTTATCATTAGCTGCTCCAGCATCCATACTCCATTGATCGTCTAAACTGAACTGGCCAGCGGGAACCATACCTACAATTTCTGTATAAAATTTTTCAGAGGCTTCGATGTCAGTAACTACCAATCCAATTGCGAGGACTCCCAGTTCCTCATCATTTTGCCAAGCATTCAGTTGACTCATCATAGACGACAACATCAACAGCATCAAAAATTTCTTCATTATTGGTTTATTATTTATATGAATTAGCACAAATAAGCAGAAAAAGAAAAAGCCCCAGATTATCACCTGAGGCTTTTTTAATCATTTTTTTTCTATCTAGAAAAGCTTGAAACCAACAGCTAATACTAAATGACTTGGTCTTTCATCCGTAGCAAAGGTCAATCCACCCGCTGAAACCTGATCACCGAATTTTTCACTCAATGATCCTTCATACTTAAGATCAATTACAAACTTTAGGACATCTACCCCAATACCTGCTTGGAAGCCCACGGTCGAATTACTGTAATTATCCTTGATATCAGTAACTGTTCCTGCAACATCAGTTTCAGCACTAGTTAAAAAACTAAATGAAGGACCTGCATTGATTCTTAAAGGACCAATCTTGCCACCGATCATAACGGGTACATCTAGTCTATTGAAACTTAGATCAACATTTTGCGCTCCTTGAGATATCGTTGATTCTGTATTGCTGAGTAAAACCTCAGGCTGAACATATAACCCAATGACAGGTACTTTAAATCGGGCGAAAAGTCCATATTGAAATCCGAACTCAGCGTCTCCAGCCTGAACATTTGTGGCATTTTCTCTAATATCTAAGTTAGAAGAAGTTAAGGCCACTCTTGGACCCAAAGTAAATTGTGCTGATGCAGCAAAACCGATGATCATCAACAAGCATACAAATAGTAATTTTTTCATTTTATAAGTGTTTAGTGTCTTTGAAGCAATGTCAACCACGCTTCTTCCAACTGATTATTCTTTATATAATTCTTCGCTAAGTTATGCAATGCTTCTTCAAAAGCAGGTAAATTATTTGGAAAATTCATTTTCAATTCCTGTATTTCATCATTCTTTGAAAATGTTTCTATGGCTGAATTTTCGGGCAATTTTTCAATATTTCCTAATCTACCCAAATCATTGCCGGTGAGCACCGAACTATTGCGGATGGCATCAGGGAATTGATCAATCCCTATTCCTAAATTTCTATTGGGTTTCGGCAAGGTAAAAAGAGCATCACCTTGAGCTCGGCTGTACCAATCACCTCCCATGCGTCCTACTAGATCAGCTTTTCTAGGATCTGGCTTTCCATCTTCATCTAAGATATCATCGCTAACGTGCCCAATTAACACCTCACAAATTATAAGATTCCCTGCACCTGGATTATTACCCAAAGAAACAATTTCTTTCACTTTACATTCATAAGCCGCAATGGCTTCAGCCACTCTTGGTGGCTTTACTATATCCGAAGCCTGTTCTGTCAGGCCTGCCTTCACAAACTCATTAACTCCTTTTGGGTAAGCTGTACTGCTCAAAGACATTTGCTCTACCACTTTGTGGTTCACGATATTGATCACCACCTCTCTGGTCTCCTCCACATTCAATAAAGTATCTTTCTTCTGCTCTGTTCTTGGAATGGCAGGAGAAAAGATCAAGGTGGGAGGCTTAGTGCCAAAAACGTTGAAAAAACTGTAGGGAGCAAGGTTTACATTCCCCTCTTTATCAACAGTACTCGCCCAGGCGATAGGTCTCGGACCAATTGTACCTAATAGAAAAGCGTGTAAATCAGGTACTGAAAGTATTTTAGGATCTATTATCATTTTTAAATTTCAACAGTAATTGATTCTTAACATCTTGAAAATTTGTGAGTATCACAAAAGCACAAGAAATAAACACAAAAAGCGCTAGGCCAAAAAAGTAACCGCCATCTCCTTGTACTTCAATACCTAATTGAGCAAGGTGGAAAAATATAGCTCCTGACATGGCACCTAAACCTATAAATGCTCCTATTCCATACCAACGGGTAACAAATAAAATACCAGCAATTAATTCGGTACTACCTACCAGGTATCGGCCCCATGGCTCCATACCAATAGAACTAAGAATATATATCGACTCATCAGCTCCTGTAAATTTGAAGTAAAGCGTTTGCAACATGATCAGAGCAGAAAGAAACCTTAAGCCGACATTGATATAGGTGATAATTTTAGAATTCTTGTTCATCTTTCAATTCATTTCCATGTCTATGCGACTCTACTTCTCATGCAGCCAAAGTCAAATATCAATTGGCCGACACTCAATGAAAAAAAGTAACAATCCCCCTAATTATTTGGCTGGCAATACTTTAGCATTCACTTCGCCAAAACCTATTCTCACACCGTTCTTTTCAGCATGCCCTCTCATGATCACCGTATCATTATCTTGAATAAACTTTCGTTCTTCTCCATTATTCAACTTTAATGGCTTAGTTCCTCTCCAAGACAATTCCAACATTGAACCATATTCCTCAGCAGTCGGACCTGAAATTGTACCAGAAGCATACATATCTCCTACTTGCAAATTACAGCCATTGACAGTTTGATGCGTTAACTGCTGAATACAATTCCAATACATGTACTTGAAATTGGACTTCGTCACAACAGTCTCTTCTGCCCCTTCCGGTTGAATCGATACCTGTAGATTAAGATCGTAATGGTGATCGCCCTCATATTTCAGATAATCTAAAACCTCTGGCTCCTGTTTCGGCCCTGAAACGGTAAATGGCTCCATAGCATCTTTAGTGACTACCCACGGAGAAACGTGAGAGGCAAAGCTTTTTGCCAAATAAGGCCCTAATGGCACATATTCCCACTTCTGAATGTCTCTGGCTGACCAATCGTTAAAGATCACAAAACCGAAGATATACTCTTCAGCTTCTTTAGTTGAAACCGCATTCCCTAAACCATTTTCTTTGCAGGTAATAAAGGCCATCTCCAATTCGAAGTCCAGTAACCGGCAAGGATTGAAAGTTGGAGCATCTGCATCGTCTGCTTTGGTTTGACCTTTTGGTCGATGAAACTCCGTACCACTCACTACTATTGAGGAAGCTCTTCCGTGATAACCGACAGGAATATGTTTCCAATTGGGCAGTAATGCATTCTCAGGATCGCGGAACATCGTCCCAACATTTCTTGCATGATCTTCTGAAGAATAGAAATCAGTATAATTCGGCACCTGCACCGGCATACACATTTCGACTTCTTCCATTTTGATCAGTGCAGTGTCTTTAAGATAGGTAGATTGAATTTTGCCATTACCCACTTCTAATAGATCAGAAATTCTGTTCCTTACGGCACGAGTTATATCTTTTCCCAAAGCCATGAACTCGTTCAGTGTTGCCTTTTCAAAAACATCTTTTGGCAACTCAATCCCTTCAAACAAGCCTTTATCATGTAGCTGACTTAGATCGAGCACATAATCTCCAATGGCTGTGGCTACTCGCGGAATTGCTCCTTTAGTTTTAAAAATACCAAATGGTATATTTTGAATTGGAAAGTCAGAGTTAGCGGGTACATCTACCCATGATTTCAGTTTCGGATCGTTTGCTTTGATCATAATATCTTATTTCTAGTCGTCATTCTGAGGGAGTCTTCAAGACGACCGAAGAATCTCCTTCATAAATGGGGAGATCCTTCGCCACGCTCTGTATGACGTTCTTTTTTAGAATTCTTACAACGTTTGTCTCTCTTCTTGCTCTCTTTCAATCGCTTCAAAAAGTGCCTTGAAATTTCCTTTTCCGAAAGATTGTGCTCCTTTTCTTTGGATGATCTCAAAGAACATGGTGGGTCTGTCAAGAACAGGTTTAGTGAATATTTGAAGCAGGTAACCTTCATCATCTCTATCTATTAAGATGTTCAAGTTCTTCAATGGCTCAAGATCTTCATCGATCTCACCCACTCTGTCTAAAACATCATCATAATAGATCTCAGGAACTCGAAGGAATTCAACTCCTCGCTTTCTTAATTCAGCAACCGTTTCGATAATGTTATTAGTAGATACTGCAATGTGCTGAACACCTGCTCCATTGTAAAAGTCAATGTACTCTTCTATCTGAGATTTCTTGCGACCTTCTGCTGGTTCATTGATAGGGAACTTGATCCTTCCTGAACCATTGCTCATTACCTTGCTCATAAGAGCAGTATATTCAGTAGAAATATCTTTATCATCGAAAGAAACCAATTGAGCGAAGCCCATCACTTTAGCGTAAAATTCACACCACTTGTTCATCTCGCCCCAACCAACATTACCGACCATATGATCAATAAACCTCAAACCAACTTCTGACGGGTTATAGTCAGACTCCCAAGCCCTGAACCCTGGTAGAAAAGCACCATTGTAATTCTTTCTTTCAATAAAGATGTGAATGGTTTCACCATAAGTATGAATCCCACTCTTGATCACATGACCATTAGCATCTTCTTCTTGCATCGGCTCCATAAAAGACTTAGCACCTCTTTTAGTAGTTTCCTTCCAAGCACTAGTCGCATCATCAACCCAAAGAGCGATTACTTTAACACCATCGCCATGCTTGTTGATGTGCTCATTGATGGGTCCTCCTTGGGTTAATGGTGATGTAAGAACGAGGCGTATCTTATCTTGTTGAAGCACATAGGATACTCGATCTTTCAGGCCCGTTTCTAAACCTGCATAAGCCACAGATTGAAATCCGAAAGCAGTTTTATAGAAGTGTGCAGATTGCTTGGCATTACCCACATAAAGCTCTACGTAGTCTGTACCGTTGATCGGTAAAAAGTCTTCCGCTTCCTGAAAAATTTTCTCTCCTGAATAGGTTACGTTTTCTGTTGACATATCTATTTCGTTTACTCTTTATTTTCTTTTGTTAATTGGGCCTATTCCAGCCAGGATTTATGATAATCTTTCAAAAGTATGCCCATAGCCGCTTCAGTTACCTTCAGTGGCTTGAAGGTATCAACCATTACCGCATACTCTTGCGTTTCTTTTTTACCTAAGCTTCTTTCCATTGCGCCAGGATGTGGGCCATGAGGAATTCCAGCTGGATGTAAAGTGATCATTCCTCTTTCAATATTATTTCGACTCATAAAGTCTCCATCCACATAATACAGCACTTCATCTGAATCGATATTGCTGTGATTATAAGGAGCCGGAACTGACTGAGGATGATAGTCATAAAGTCTCGGTACAAATGAACAGACTACAAAAGCATCTGTTTCAAATGTCTGATGTACCGGTGGTGGCTGATGTACCCTCCCCGTAATTGGTTCGAAATCTTGAATATTAAAGGCATAAGGAAAATTATATCCATCCCAACCGACTACATCGAATGGATGGGTAGCATACACATACTCGTGTATCATGCCTTCTTTCTTCACCTTAATGATAAAATCACCTTTCTCATCATGTGTTTCAAGGTCAGTAGGCCTTCTGAGATCACGTTCACAAAAAGGCGAGTGCTCCAACATCTGACCGAACCAATTTCTGTATCTTTTTGGTGTATAAAGCGGTCGATGCGATTCGACAATAAAGAGTCTGTTCTCTTTCGTATCAAATTCTATCTGATAGATCATTCCTCTCGGAACCACCAAATAATCACCATAGCCGAATTTGAGATTCCCTAAAAGCGTTTTCAACGTTCCTGTTCCTTCATGAATAAAGATCATTTCATCACAATCGGTATTCTTGTAGAAATAATCCTTTTGAGATTCTTGAGGGGAAGCCAATACAATATGACAATCATTGTTGACCAATACTGGCGTTCTGCTTTCTAGAAAGTCGGCAACAGGTTTTACGCTAAAGCCCTTAATTCCTAAGGAAAGCATGTTCTTTTCTACTGCAATTTTGGGTGACACATCATATGACTTGATCACTTCCTTAACCTGTGTAGGCCTATGTACATGATAAAGCAAAGAAGACATACCATCGAAACCTATGGTTCCAAACAGCTGCTCATAATAATAGCCTCCATCCGGCTTTTTAAAAGTGGTATGCCGCTTATGCGGAATCTTTCCTAATGAATGATAAAATGGCATATTCTATCTCTTTAATTTATTAAAACCGTCACCCTGAATTTATTTCAGGGTCTTTAATTGAGATACTAAAACGCGTTCAGCATGACGTTCAATTTCAGTTCTCTCCTGCTCCTCAAGGCAGAAAGGTTGATTTAAACCAACAATCCCAAAGAATGCTCCAATGCCTTTTGAGAAATACCCCTTTTCTCTTTTGACAGGCTAAAGACATTCTCCAATGCTTCTCTTATTACCTGAGAAGTATCGCTAAAAATAGCCTCATCAGTCAGCTGAATTCCTCTCTCCATAAGATACGCAAAAACACGCGCCATTCCACAGTTAGCAATAAAGTCAGGAAGCACAGAAAGATTATTATCAGCATATAAGCCGGTAGCACCAAAAAAGATTTCAGGGTCGTTGAAAGGAACATTTGCACCACAAGAAACAACCTCGAGCTTGGTCTTGATCATTCGATCTACTTGCTCTCGTGTAATCAATCTCGAAGCAGCAGCAGGAACAAAGATCTCAAAATCCAGGTCCCAGATCTCTTCATTAATCTGTTCATAAGTAAGCATATCATCTGCAACCAGTTGATTCCCTTTTCGATCCAAGTATAATGTTCGAATCTCTTCAAAAGTAAAACCTTCTTGCTTCAGTACGCCTCCGTCCCTATCGATGATACCAACAACCGACACACCCATTTGTGCTAAATAGAATCCAGCAGCAGCGCCTACATTTCCCCAACCTTGTATCACCGCTCTCTTTTTCTGATGGTCACCGCCCCAGATATTATAATAATGGTGAATTGCCTCAGCCACACCATATCCAGTGATCATATCAGCGATCTTATACTTTCTTGTCACATCTGGTGAAAAGAATGGATTCTCGATCACCTTGACTACTCCGTTCCTTAACTGACCGATTCGATTGATCTTAGAAGCCTCATTCGGCTTAAAATGTCCATTGAACACCCCTTCTTGAGGATGCCAGATCCCTGCTTCTTCAGTCATAGCGATCACCTCATGGACCTCATCTACATTGAGGTCGCCACCAGTTCCATAGTAAAACTTGAGTAAAGGACTAACTGCAGCGAACCATCTTCTCAAGACCCCTTCTTTACGCGGGTCATTGGGGTCGAAATTGATACCTGACTTTGCACCACCAATAGGCGGACCCGAAACAGTAAATTTCACTTCCATGGTCTTCGCGAGGGATTCAACTTCCCTCTTGTTCAATCCTTTACGCATTCGGGTTCCTCCACCGGCTGCCCCTCCTCGAAGAGAATTGATCACAACCCAACCTTCAGCTTCGGTTTCTGGGTCTTGCCATTCAAAAACGATTTCAGGCCGTTTCTCTTCAAATTTCTCTAGTAGGTTCTCCATAGATTTTATTAATGTCAATTTGATCCCTCGTCACTCATTTACATACGAGTGCATCAAATTCAAGCGCAAATCTATATAGAAGTTATTCATAATATGTCATTCAACCACTACTCTTTATATAATCAGTGGTTCATTCTAAGAAAATACTATTTAATAGTTTTTTCCTATTTATAAATCTTAAATTGGGGCTTTCTCTAGAATAAAATTCTATGCTCAAGTTAGACGCAACAGACATCAAGATCCTTGAGATCCTACAAGAGGATGCACGGATCACTACAAAAGCCTTAGCCGACCGATTGAATCTCTCGACTACTCCAGTTTTTGAAAGGGTAAAAAGACTGGAAAGAGAAGATTTGATCAAAAAATATGTGGCTTTAGTAGATCAGAGAAAGCTCGGCCTTAAATTGATCGCCTTTATTTCAATAAGTCTCACCAAGCACTCAAGATCCTATTTAGAGAAGTTTGTGAATGAAGTAAATCAATATCCAGAGGTGATGGAGTGTTATCATATTGCGGGGAATTACGACTTCCTGCTCAAGATTGTAGTCAAAAACATGGAAGTTTATGAAAGCTTTATACTGACCAAATTATCTACTATTGCTAATCTAGGACAGGTACAAAGTTCATTTGTTCTTTCTGAAAATATACATAGCACGGCATATAAACTCTAAACTTCCTTTGGCCAGCTTCCGACTTCCAGCTTTTCCTTCTATTTTTGCACCTCAATTTTAAGCTGTAAAGATCATGTCACTTTCGAGTAAATACGAACCGCAGAAGGTAGAAGACAAATGGTACAAACACTGGATGGATAAAGGCTATTTCACAGCCAAAGCCAATCCACATAAGGAGCCATTCACCATCGTCATGCCCCCACCGAATGTGACAGGAGTCCTTCACATGGGACACATGCTGAACAACACTATTCAAGATGTATTGCTCCGAAAGGCTAGAATGGAGGGCAAGGAAGCACTCTGGGTTCCAGGAACAGACCATGCTTCTATTGCAACAGAAGCTAAAGTGGTTAGGATGCTTCGTGAAAAGGGCATTAAGAAATCGGACCTCTCTAGAGATGAGTTCATGGAACATGCTTGGGAGTGGAAGGAAAAATACGGGGGGATCATACTAGAACAGCTTAAGAAACTAGGAGCATCTTGCGATTGGGACCGCACAGCTTTCACAATGGATGAGAGCTACTACAAAGCCGTTATTCGTGTATTTGTTGACCTTCACAAAAAAGGATATATCTACAGGGGATGGCGCATGGTCAACTGGGATGTTGAAGCCAAAACCACGGTTTCCAACGAAGAGGTGATCTATGCAGATAAAGAAGAGACTTCTAAGCTGTACAAAGTTCAGTACAGCATCAAGGATTCCGATGAGAAGGTAATTATAGCTACCCAAAGACCAGAAACCATCTTGGGTGATACCGGTATAGCTGTCAATCCAAAAGACGATCGCTTCAAACACCTCATCGGTAAGAAAGCACTTGTTCCATTTATTGATCGTGAGATTCCAGTCATTGGTGATGATTATGTAGATATCGAGTTCGGAACAGGTTGTCTAAAAGTTACACCTGCTCATGATCCTAATGATTATGAAATAGGCCAAAGACATAAACTTGAGGTGATCGACACCATCAACCTAGATGGAACACTCAATGAGAAGTGCGAGGTTGAAGCCTATGTTGGAATGGAAAGATTTGCTGTTAGAAAGCAGATCATCAAAGACTTGGACGAAGCTGGTTATTTAATGGGCTTCGAGGAATTCACTACAAAGATCGGTCGTTCCGAAAGAACCAATACAGTCATCGAACCGAAGCTCTCTTTGCAATGGTTCATCAATATGAAAGAAATATCTAAAACTGCCCATAAGGTGGTGATCGATGACGAAATTGAATTGGTGCCTGGAAAATTTAAGAATACTTACAATCACTGGATGGAGAATGTTCGTGATTGGTGTATCTCTCGTCAGCTATGGTGGGGACACCGTATTCCTGCTTATTTCTTTGGAGAAGGGGAAGATGACTTCGTGGTTGCGGAGAGCGCAGAAGAAGCATTGGCATTAGCCAAGGAGAAATCAGGCAATTCCAATTTAACTTCCGAAGACCTGAAACAAGATGAAGATGTACTCGACACTTGGGCCTCGTCTTGGATCTTCCCTCAAGCGGTTTTTGATGGCTTCAATGATGACTGCTTTGACAAGGAGCAAGGCAAGATCATCAAAGGAAAAAATGAGGATCTAGACTATTTCTATCCCACCTCTGTCCTAGTCACAGCGCCAGAGATCCTTTTCTTCTGGGTGGCTCGCATGATCATTGCAGGTTATGAATACATGGAAGAAAAGCCTTTCAAACATGTTTATTTGACGGGAATTGTTCGTGACAAGCAACGGAGAAAAATGTCCAAATCATTGGGCAACTCACCTGATCCACTTGACTTGATCAAGGACTTTGGAGCAGATGCTGTACGAACAGGCATGTTGTTCTCTTCTCCTGCCGGAAACGACTTGCTTTTTGACGAGAAATTAGTTGAACAAGGAAGAAATTTCTCTAATAAGATCTGGAATGCCTTTAGGTTGGTAAAAGGTTGGGAAGTTGGTAGCACATCGATGCCTGAAGAAAATAGAGTTGCGGTACAATGGTTTGATGCTAGGTTCAACAATGCCTTAAAAGAAATTGAAGATCACTTCTCCAAATTCAGAATTTCTGATGCCCTAATGAGCACTTACAAGCTGATTTGGAATGACTTCTGCTCTTGGTATTTGGAGATGATCAAACCGCCTTACGGAGAAGCCATAGACCCTGCCACAAAGGAGGTAACGATTAATCTGTTCGAAAAAGTGATGAAGGTATTGCACCCTTTCATGCCTTTCCTTTCAGAAGAGGTTTGGTCCGAGTTAAGAGAAAGAGCGGAAGGACAAGACATTATCGTTTCGGCATGGCCAGTGATCGGTGAACTTGATGAGGCTCTGATCAAACAATCGGAGAAGGTCTTTGTATTGGTTTCACAGATCAGAAACACGAGGAGCAGCAAAGGCATGTCGCCTAAAGAAACCTTGGATCTGGCCATTAAAGCAAAGGATAAATCAGCTTATGAAACTTTTGGAGGCTTGATCAAAAAGTTAGCCAATGTGGGAGAGATCAGCTTTGTCAATGAAAAAGTAGACCAGGCACTAAGTTTCGTCATCCTATCAGATGAATTTTTCATCCCAATGGAAGAAGGAGCCATAGATATGGAGGCTGAAAAAGCGGAGATGGAAAAAGAATTGGCCTATGCCAAAGGCTTCTTGAATTCCGTGATCAAGAAACTAAGCAACGAGCGGTTTGTCAATAATGCCCCAGAGCAAGTGGTGGCCAATGAGAAGAAAAAGCAAGCTGATGCTGAGGCGAAGATCAAATCTTTAGAAGAGAAATTAGCAACGATGAATTAAGAATTAGAAGAATTCAATGATGAGAAAGCGGCTCTAAAGGGCTGCTTTTTTTATGTCATTTGATACTTTGTTCCCTTGACAAAGAATCGATAGACCCGCACCAAGGTTTTTTGCGAAAACCCCAGAAAGAACATCGTAAAAACCACCAGATTGGTCAGATTGGCACGCCAATAATTATTCTCTTGTACCTTTCTTGATGAGATGACGACCTGTTTAGGCATTATATGAATCTTACCATACTTCCTAGCCCTTAGTAAGATCTCATAGTCTTCCATTATGATGATCTGCTCATCAAAGCCACCAATCTCTTCGAATAAGTCTCTGTTCACATAGAGTGTCTGATCGCCTCCTCTAAAGCATATGCCCTGATATTTCGATAAGCGGCTATTGAAGCCTAGCCCTTTATTATCTGAATCGAAACGCACCTGGTAACAACCGTATTTCTTCCCATTTTGAACTCCTCGCAAAATATCTTGATCGAACCACTCTGGCAAGGTTAAATCAGCATGCACAAAATAGAGTATATCTCCCTGAGCGAGCTTCGCCCCTCTATTCATTTGAATCGCTCGACAGCTCTTTGGTACCATGATCACTTTTGCACCCGACTGTTCAGCGATGGCCGCCGTTCCATCAGCGCTTTCTGCGTCAACCACAATGATTTCAATATCCTTACCAACAGCTTTGGCCTTAATAGAGGCAATCTGCCCTCCTATCAGTTTAGACTCATTCAGTGTTGGTATGATTACAGAAAGCTTCAAATGGGTTCTTTAACTTCTTATTTACGATATTAATACCGAAAAATATCTTTTCGACAAAACTGTATATTAAGTGACCGTGAAGAAAACATGCCTTTTTATAGCGCTTATTTGTACCATGGCTTGCCATACACACAAAGAACCTTGGTTAGTAGATTTTATCAAACCCGAACTGAATCCAATTCTACAAGCTGATAGTAGCTTTCTTTTTCAAGACCCTCTCTCAGATACACTAGTCGCTTGGCAAAAAGCGGATGTCTTTAACCCTGCAGCAGTTAATCGAAACGATACTGTCTTTATGTTCTTTAGAGCTGAAGATAATCCAAAAGCATATTTAGGAGGAAGAACTTCACGCATCGGTCTAGCCTGGAGTACTGACGGCCTCAATTTCAATAAATATGAAAAGCCAGTTCTTTATCCAGACTCTACACGTCATTTGGCCTTTGACTATCCGGGAGGTTGTGAAGACCCGAGAGTGGTAAAAGCCCCGAATGGTGAATACATCATGACCTATACTTCTTGGAATCAAGATGTGGCTAGACTGTCAATTGCTTCGAGTACTGATCTCAGAAACTGGACCAAGCAAGGTCCAGCCCTCGAGGAAGCTTTGGAAGGTAAATTTTTAGATACTTGGAGCAAATCAGGATCCATTGTTTGTGAAAAAGTTGAAGATGAATTAGTTACTGTAAAAATCAACGGAAAGTATTGGATGTACTTTGGCGAACGAGGCGTTAACCTCGCTTGGTCTGAAGACCTATTAGACTGGACACCACTTACTGATGGTGATGAGCTTGCTATTGTCATGGACTTAAGACCCGGTAAGTTTGATAGCTTTTTAACCGAACCAGGCCCTCCCGCTCTTTTAACTGAGAAT
>CBFIDS010000042.1:0-9689 GCA_965661435.1 Roseivirga sp. | reverse complement strand
TATAAGAGGAGCTATACCAAAGCAAATGATGGTTAATAACCTGGTGTAAAAGGAGTACATACTTTCGAATATAGCGAATCTGGACTTTTTAGATCTTGCCTATAGCCACGAGTCTCGCAACTCGCAGCTCACCGCTCATTCGAACCTCACAAAATCTACCTCAGCCTGAAAAGGCCCTTCCTTCTTATCATTGGTCATAAAGCCCAAACGGATAATACGCTCTAGCTTTTCTTCCGAGATAGTTTTTCCGGTAGCTTCACCCACTCGATACTCCTTAAGCCCCGCCAGAGGGAGAGTGATGCTTTCCCATTTCCAATCCGTATCAGGGAGTGAGGCTTTATAATTTGGATACCACCAGCGCTGGTAGTAATTAAAATTCAGTGCCAAAGATTGGCCTTGGCAGCGGTAGCGGATAGTCACCGTTTCATAATCGGAGAGGTCAAGGACCTCATAATCGCTACGGACAGAAGCAAAGCCGCCATTATTCTCAAAGGAGACCGATCCTTCAAAGAACAGGCTGTTCTCCGTATAGCTCGTCACACCTTGAGAACGGCCGCCCATTACGCCATCATTCACGGAATACCAAGAGTTGGTTCTGTCTTTGCCAAAGTCGATGGTCATAGGTGCAGTCATCAAGAATAGGGTTATAGGGATGATCAGTAGCTTGTACATGCATGCATAACTAGTGTTGAATGCTAAATGTTGGATTAGATAATCGCTAATGGTTATTAGTGATTGGTGCTCCGTGCTCGGGGAATAGGTAAATGATAAAGGAATAATTTATTAGAGGCTAATGGCTAGCAGCTCATAACTCATGGCTCATAGCTCTTAATTGTTAATTCTTAATTCCTAATTTTCTTCTTCTTCTTTGCAATGATTTTAAGCGATTGTCGCAATACGCATATCTCGGTACTCACTACTCGCGACTCGTAGCTCTTAGCTCGCAGCTCATTTCCTTACACTCCAAATCTCATAAATAGGATCTCCTTTGCTAGAAAGTCCGGAATGATGCCAATCGCCATCAACCAATTCAAAATCAAACTCTAGACTTGCTCCAACACGTGAAGCATCTCGAGAGAAGAACTCTATATTCTCAGTGTAAACACCATCTACGGTGCTATAGGTACCTCCTCCAGTACCAGAGAAGCTTTTTCTCTCCGTGTCATAGGCGATCCACTGAAAACGAGTTCCTGATAAGATCTTCATGGTTTTCCTTGGTCTGGTGGTATCTCTTGATTGGATCTCTCCATCTCTCTTTCGCCCTGACATTAACCAAGCGCCATTCAGTTCACCGGGAGTACCATCATCAATTCGATTCATGACCATGTCCTGACCTACGATCTGCAAAGTATTGTCTGTTAATTCAATCTCAAAGCTGACGGTCTGACCTACCATTTCTGGGGCCGAGCTGTTGAATTCTACAGTTTCAGTCATTAGGTTACCATTCAGACTCCAGGTTCCGCCATTAGTAAGCATAAATTCATTGGTGGTTTCATTATAGACTGTCAGTACCTGATAGCCATCGGCTATGATCAGTACAGATTTTAGAGTCTCATTCTTTTCGTTATCCATGGTGGCTTCCCAAGCGCCAATTGGAGACTGGGCTTGAAGTCCAAGTGATATCAAGCTTAATAATAGGAGTGAGTAGAGTTTTTTCATAGAGTCAAATTAATCTATCCAATTACAATTTCCCATCAGATTTTGATAACTGGAAAATCGTTCAAACCTTATAGCCTTCCTCGCACCTTTTAGCTTGTACATACTCCTCCAAAAGGTCACTTTACAAGGGAGGACTGATAAGTATTTATCTTAATAAAAGTAAAGGGTTACGAACACTTTGAATATATTTGCAATTGAAATCTAAGAACATAATGTGCGTTTAAACGCTGGAATGATGTTTGCACAGTTATATTTTTAGCCAAGTAGGAAAATTCAAATATTAATATCACCTTTGCGGCAGAGATAGCAGGAGTAGCTTTCTATTTGACCCACCCGTTCAATAAAATTCATACCCCTAATTTCTGATTTGAAACAGGCTTTTAGCAAGCCCAATTTTCAACACGTCTGTCCACAAGCGAAAGAATAAAAAGAGGCTTGGCAAATCAGACCCAGGGAATTATATCTCATAAAGAGTTTAGAAATGCTCAAAACCTAGTGCCTAGGTGATGTACCATAATGTCTGAATTTCAAATTCAGACTCAGTACATAACGGCACCCAAGAATTGGATACGGTATTTAGGCATTAGAGATTAATTGAATTTATGTCAAGAAATGTAAAGAAGCGTTCCGGAAACACCGGGATTTATGGAGGACAACCTTCAAGCCGACCAAGTAGGTCGGGTAGTTCAAGCAACAGAGCCGGAAGGCGTGCACGCAGAGCTGAAAACTCAATGGATATTGATCAGGTGATCGATAAGAAATTTGGTAAGAAACTTAGAAACTCTGAGGATACAAGTCCAAAGTCAGAGGAGAGAAGAAGTGCTCCGAAGAAATCTCATCATAGAGGCCAGGCTCCAAAAGATTCAGAAGTAAGAAGTCATAGATCTGACGATAATGGCTCTAGACAAGAGTCAGAAGGTCGTAGATCTGAGGACAGAGAAAGACGTCCGAGATCAGAAGCTGGAACTAGAAAAAGAACTGATCGTTCAGAGCGTCCAAGCTCTAACGGTTCAAGACCTCGCAATAACAGAGGTGGTAGACCACAACGTGGAAACGGTGGTGGTGGAAGAGGTAGAAGAACTTCAACCCTAAGAGATTTCTCTTTATTAGTCAAGAAAGCTACCAACCACGAAGAAACTAAATATGTAGCCGATCGTAGTTTTAACGACATGCCGTTACAATCTCTTCTAAAGGTAAACCTGAAAGCTAAGGGTTATGAAAGCCCAAGCCAGATTCAAAATGATACCTTAGAAGATCTATTGGATGGAAAAGACCTTATCGGTATCGCAAGTACTGGAACGGGTAAAACAGCTGCTTTCTTAATTCCTATCGTAGAGAGTTTGTTGATCGATCCAACTGAGTCAACTGCTTTAGTAGTGGTTCCAACCAGAGAGTTGGCATTACAAGTAGAAGAAGAATTCAGAAGCCTTACAAAAGGAACTAAATTATTTAGCTCATGCTTTATTGGAGGAACTAGCGTTAGCGCTGACTTCAAGAAGGCAAGAAGAAGAAATCATATCATTATTGGTACTCCTGGTAGACTTAAAGATATGATCGATCGTAGAGCACTCCGATTCAACCAAACTCCAATCTTAGTACTAGATGAGTTCGATAGAATGCTCGACATGGGTTTTGTGAACGACATTCGTCAGATCGTTAGCGATATGGCTGAAAGAGTACAAACCATGCTTTTCTCTGCAACAGTAGAAAGAGGGCAAGAGGGCATCATCAATGAATTGATGGCTGATCCGATCACTGTACAAGTGAGTTCAGGAACAACTTCTACAGATAGAGTTGACCAGGACATCATTAAGGTACCAGCAGGAATGGACAAGTTCGATATGCTTCACGACCTGATCTCTCAAGAAGAGGTAGGTAAAGTGTTGGTCTTTACAGAGACTAAGCGTTGGGCTGATAAAGTGAGTACACTCTTGAATAAAGCAGGGATTCGCTCTGACCAAATTCATGGAGATAAAAAACAGAATTACCGTCAAACTGCATTACGTAAGTTCAAGCGTGGTGATATCAAAGTATTAGTAGCTACAGATGTTGCTGCTAGAGGGATCGATGTAGAAGACATTAGCCACGTGGTAAACTATGAGTTGCCACTGACTTATGATAGCTATATCCACCGAATTGGCCGTACGGGTCGTGCAGGAAAAACTGGTAAGGCGTTCACTTTTGTGAACTAAAAAAGTTAGAAAAAACCGCCCAAAATGGGCAAATAATAAAATTAAACAATAACAATTTTTATAATTAATTAATATCTAATATCATGGAAGGAACAGTTAAATTTTACAACTTCTCTAAAGGTTTCGGTTTTATAGTACCAGACGATGGAGGAAAAGACGTTTTCGTACACTCTTCAGGCTTAACTGAAGATATTCGCGAAGAGGATAAAGTGAGCTTTGAAACAGAGCAAGGTAAGAAAGGTGTTAACGCAGTGAACGTAAAAGTGATCGGTTAATCCCAATCTCACCAATAAGTAAAAACGTCATTCTGTTTCGATTCATATCGTAGCATTATGACGTTTTACTTATAAGTTGAAATGAACAGTAAGGATAAAATCAACGTTGAATCCTTGAGCTCATAATATTTTATTAAATTGAATTATATAGGAGTCGCAATGACTCTTTCACCTTAAAAACAGTACATGGCAAGATCCCAAACCACTTTTAATAAAAAGGAAAGAGAAAAGAAAAAGCGCCAAAAGCGTAAAGAAAAAGAGGCTAAAAGAGAAGAAAAGCGAGATCACGAAGCGGATGGTAGCTTGGATAACATGATAGCCTATGTCGATGAATTCGGCAACATATCAGACACCCCACCAGATCCGGACGCTAAAAAGACAAAGATCAAAGCCAAAGACATTGTCTTGGGTGTTCCGAAACAAGAAAAAGAAGATCTCAGCGGAGAACGCAGAGGTAAAGTTAGCTTTTACAATGATGCAAAGGGTTATGGATTCATCAATCAAGATGGAGTTCAAGAAAGATTCTTCGTTCATGCCAACAATGCGAGCTCCACGCTACAAGAAGGCGATAAAGTTAAATTCGAAGTCGAAGAAGGTCCAAAAGGACTAGTTGCCGTTAAGGTAGACGTACTGAGATAAGAGTAGAGATCTTAGGATCAAATCGTTTGTAAATTGATAAAGAAATAGCCAGGTATCGGTTCCGATAGCTGGCTTTGTCGTTTGTAGATGCTTCGGCTACGAGCTGGCAAAAGAAAGCTTAATCCCTAACGTGACTCTGAGTATTTTCGAGGTACGAAGAAAACCGAAAGAGTCTCCCTATTATAATCTATGAACCTACTTACTGGCATACAGATTCTTCGACTTCGCTCAGTATGAGAAAGCGCTATGAATCTGAAATCTCATAATTCAACATTTTTAATTCTTAATTGACCATTGAAAATTGTTAATTGCTAAAGAAGAAGCTACAATAGAACCATTATAGATTCCTAGTGTTATTTAATTATGTCTAGTTTACCATTTACTAAGATCTTATTAGGATACGCACTTACAGCCGTGGTCTTTTTCGCCATAGACTTGCTTTGGCTAGGTGTTATAGCCAAGAATCTTTACAACAAGCTACTTGGACATTTAATGGCAGAACAAGTGAACTGGCCAGCAGCCATGACCTTTTATCTGCTCTTTATTGCGGGGATACTGATCTTTGCTATACTTCCAGCAGTAGAGAAAGATAGCCTCAACCATGCCTTATTGTATGGGGTGCTCTTCGGCTTTTTTACCTACGCTACTTATGATTTAACCAATTTGGCCACACTCAAGGATTGGCCGATTAAAGTTGTGATCATTGATATTATTTGGGGAATGGTACTGACTGGTTCGGTAGCTACAGCAGGATTTTATATACTGAGATGGTTGAAATGATTCTAGAAGCTTATTTAAGTTTACTTTTTCCTATGGCCGTTTGGGCATTATTCTGGTATCTGTTAGCCATGCTAATTGGTAGAAATGACCTTGTCGATGTTGCTTGGGGATTTGGTTTTCTCTATATCATTTACTGGTTGGCTCACCTTTATCCGCTAAGAGGAGAACAGATCTTACTTTTCTTTCCTGTTGCTATATGGGCCATTAGGCTTGGTAGTTATCTTTTTGTAAGGTCCTTAGGCAAGTCGGAAGATAAACGATATGCAAAGTGGAGAAAGGAGTGGGGAAAACAGCATTGGTGGAGATCCTTCCTTCAGATCTATGTATTACAGAATGTATTGATGCTGATCATTGCTATGCCATTGGTGTATGTCTCTATTTCAGGACATCTCGATTGGAGTTTGTGGATCATTCCTGGATTATTATTATGGGCCTATGGTATGTACTGGGAGTCAATAGCAGACTGGCAAAAGGCTAGATTCAAGATGAATCCTGATAATAAAGGTAAGATCTGTCAAGAGGGGCTATGGTCTAAATCGAGGCACCCTAATTATTTTGGTGAGATATGTATTTGGTGGGGGGTGTGGTTGAGTGTAATGCCATATCACGATGCTTGGATCACCATTATTTCACCTCTGTTGATTACTTATTTACTCTTGAAAGTCTCAGGCGTACCTATGCTTGAAAGGAAAAAGGCTAAATATATTGATTACCAACAATATATGAGAGATGTTCCTGCAGTATTTCCTAAGGCATTGAGTTTTCCAAGGAACAGAAAATCGTCATGGAATTAATTGGTGAGTTTACCAGTGAAACCATTTATAGATTCAACTGGCCCTTTCTATAAGCGAATGAAAGTGCGCCTGGAATCTCGGCTTTAGCTCTGACTACTTTAGCTCTAGCTTCCTCGACCTTAGCCAGCATTTCTTGTTCGACAGCAACAGCAATAGCTCTGCGTTCTTCAGCCTTGGCATTGGCAATATTCAGATCGGCAGCTGCTTGGTCAATTTGTAATTTCGCTCCAATGTTATTCCCAATATTGATATCTGCAATATCAATGGATAGGATCTCATAAGCAGTTCCTGAATCTAATCCATCTGCTAAAACACGCTTAGATATATCTTCAGGTCGTTCTAGTACGATCTTATAGTTTTGTGCTTCTCCGATATTGGAGATGATCCCTTGCCCTACACGAGCCTTAATGGTCTCTTCACCTGCGCCACCTACCAATTGCTGAATATTGGTTCTTACTGTTACCCTGGCTTCAGCGATCAACTGAATTCCATCGACTGAAACACCAGTTATTGCTGGTACAACGATCATATATGGATTCACCGATATCTGGACAGCTTCTAATACATTTCTACCAGCTAAGTCAATGGCAGTAGCTTGTTTGAAGGTCATGTTCAAATTAGCCTTATCGGCAACGATCAAGGCTTTGATCACATTGGTAAGGTTTCCACCGGCCAGATAGTGAGTCTCTAAGAGTTGAGTATTGATATCGAGAATACCAGCTTTAGTAGCTAAGATCAATGAACGAACGATCAGGGGAGGTGGCACTTTCCTGATCCTCATAAAGACCAACTCTAACAAACTGATCTTAACTCCCGAAAAAATAGCTGTGATCCAGAGACTTACAGGAAAAATATAGAGTAAAAGGAATAGGCCTAAAATGGCTGCACCCGGAATAATTAATGTTTCTACCTCCATATATTCGGTGCTTCATTTTTGTGTAATGGAAGGTAACTCTAATTATTGGCTAAACTATCAATCAAGTGAAGATATGAGTTATTGAATTTCGATTTTTGATCTCTTAACGATCTAATACTTGGATCTTCTTCGACCATCTAGTTCCATCAACGATCACATTCAATACATAGATACCATATTGCGGATACTCCAAGGCAATGGTTCTGTCATTAGCAGACAGAGACATGAGTTTTCGGCCCATCAAATCATGTAATTGGACAGTTCTTGGTCTTTCATTCTGAAAGGTCAGTTCAAGCAATCCATTGGATAAACGGATCTGCGGATCAAACAGGGCATCACCCAAGACTTCATACTCAAATGATTCAGAATGGACTTCTTGGCCATCTTGGAGGAGAACAGAGGTAATGGTAAATGTTCCAAAATCTAGCGCAAGACTTTCTAGATCAATATTGAGTTGGCTGGGTTGTAAAAGATCTGGTGAGACATCTTCCTCTTTGTGATAAACCTCTAGGCCCTGTTCATTTCTTACACTGACCTGAAGTTGATATGTGCTATTCGTAGCGACTGGCTGAAAACCGTAGATATCTAGTGCTTGCTCATTTTGCAAAGCTCCAAAGGCTATTTCTTCAGTCATAAAACTGACCATGGGAATACCTACAGTAGGCCAATAGGTCTCAGTCCACTGTATAGTTTGATCAGCAGCGAGATTAGCGTCTTCAAAGAACTCTTGGGATGTGCCAGACCATAGCTCAATGTAAGCACGCTCTTCTTCTTCAAAATTGTTAGGATCTGCCGCCAGACCTTGTTCGTCACCCCAAGTCCAAAATTTAAGACCAGGAGTGGTCAGTTGATCACTCGAGATCCGAAATACCCCCTGTTCATTGTCGTGATTGATCACTCCATAGAAATCCTTGGTCAAAGTTGGGTAGGCATAGGCTATGCCCTGATCTTCCCATTCAGAAAGATGTGCCAGTTTATCATAAACCTGAACTCTCGGGTTACCGGATTGAACCACTTCATCCAATCCATTGAGCCAATTACCTGGATTCCAACCTACTTGATAGCGGTCAATGGGCACGATCATCTCAGAATTACTAGGAGTGAAGGTGTTTCCTATTTCGGAGCCCGGTGCCAAAGTGAGACAGGTCCAGTATTCATATCTCGAGGGTGAACCATCATTCTCTAACCTTACATCTACCGTAAAATAGGGCTTTCCTGCTTCCAAAGTGACTTCATAATAACACGTGATCCCGGTTACTCCTTTATTGTATTGTCCTGGACGCCTAGGATTATCAAGTTCATCTTTTAAAGACATGGATATGGTAATGACATCCGAAGAAGATTCTATAATCGATTCATTCCAAGGCACATTCCAGTATTTGCCGTGCTCCGGTTCTGGGAAAGTGGGGAAAATGCCACCATATACCATTAACCAATCGTGATAGAAAATACCCGAACCGATCTGATATGGTACACCTACTGGATTCTGATAAAGCTGTTCTTTGCCAGTAGGTTTATAGACATAGGAGATGATCCTAGCGCCAAACTCAGGAATAAGACAGATCTTAACATATTCATTTTCAAGGACTATACCATCGAACGTACTTGTAACGATGTCTGAATCACTATAGCTGTCCAATCCATAATCAGCATTCATGCTATAGTCGAAATGAGACCATTCTATTAGCGTATCTCGCTGAACCACCTGGGCCTGAACTGAACCTAAGGTGCATAAGAGTATGAAGGAATACAATAGGTTAAAACGCATGTTCCTGCGAAGATACAGGTTCCTTCAACTTATCGGCATAGAGAATTTACGAATGACATAACCTTTATACAAAAAGCGGAAGTTACCAATTGACAACAGGTTTACTCATGCCATTGGGGTCATTAAAAGCACTAGAAGAAACACTCCCTAACACCGAGTTTATTCGTGTACACAAGTCTTTTATTGTGTCTATACATCACGTCAAAAGTGTTGAAGGCAATGAATTGAACTTAGGGAAGGTTAGAATTCCAATAGCTGGGACATACAAAGAAAAAGCCATGAAGGCTCTGTTCTAAGCTACTTCTGATACTCTATTTCAAGAATTTTCCAGACAAAATCACCCATTTTGGTTTTTACGATGGCTTCATCTCCAACCCTTTTACCAAGAAGTGCTTTGGCCATAGGGGAGTCCATAGAGATATAATTTTTGTTGCCGATCAACTCCTCGTAGCCGACAATGCGAAATCGGTTTTGAATACCTTTTGCTTCGCTTTTTATTTCTACCCAAGCACCAAAACTCACTTTTCCTTCTTGGCTAGGGTGGTATTCAATGATCTTAAAGTCATCGATACACTTGCGCAGATAACGCAATCGACCATCAATTTCTCGTAGCCGCTTTTTATTGTAATGGTAATCGGCATTTTCTGAACGATCTCCCAAACTAGC
>CBFIDS010000041.1:0-3031 GCA_965661435.1 Roseivirga sp. | reverse complement strand
TCTATTTCTTATTTGACAACTGATCGAGCACCCAATGTTTTCCCCATTCTTTCTTCTCCTGATCTGTCCAAAGCTCGGGGAAGAATATCACTTTCTGGAATCTAGGTGGTAGATATTTTTGCCAGTTGGTACCGCCCGTTGCTGCGATGTCGACCGGATCTTTTTGTAAGTACTTAACTGCAGAGCGATAATGAGCTAAAGGCCAATCTACATTAGCTAATAGATCGAATCTTTTTAATTGCTCCCCAACAGCTTCATTCCCTTCATAAAAGCCTTTGTAAAGCTGATTGAAATTGGTCTTTTTAGTTTCTTTAGCGAGATCTAAGAATTCCTTGGAATACTTTTCCTCAAAATGTTCGAGCGTCAAGGTCTTTTTCCCTGATTTCAGCTCTGTAGCACCCGCTTTCCAATAGATATCTTCATATAGATCCTTAAGTTCTGAATCTGGAGTTAGCCCTTCCCTCTTATCTAAATTAACCAAATTGTAGAGATCTGTAGATCCTATTTCTATCATCCTATACTGACCTGACTGAAAACCTGATGATGGAAGAAGAGACATTCTGAATTTTAAGAATTGCTCCTTCTCCATTCCTTCGGTCATGATCACAAATGAATGACACAAATGCTCGAAGTAATTATTTATTCGATTCAAGCGAGCAGTAAAAAATTCAACATCGGGATGTTCATGCTCATGGATCTGCTTCATTTCCCATCTGCATAGCTTAAAATAAAGCTCTGTGATCTGATGATACATAATGAAGATCATCTCATCTGGAAAGCCTGTTTTAGGCTGCTGAAGCCCTAATAATGAGTCTAAATTGATATAATCCCAATACTTGATATAGTCTGCATGAAGTAAACCATCTAGGTAAGAGGTCATATCTTGACCCATGGCCTCATATTTTTCAGAAAGCTTGTGTATTCTATCGAGTATTTTTTGGTCTATGTCCGATTGGTTCATACGTTTGCAAAGGTTAAAAAGTGGATGCAAATTTGACCACAAATCATTCAGAAACCAAATTACCTATGGACTCCGATAAAGCTTCAAAAATTCAAAAATCATCTAAATCAGATCAGTTCGAGCACCCTGACTTTTATATGTTGGATGACTTATTGACTGAAGAACATAAAATGGTTCGTTCAGCTGTAAGAGATTTTGTCAAGAAAGAGATCTCTCCTTACATCGAAAGCTGGGCTGAGCATGCATACTTTCCTTATGACATTGTTAAGAAATTTGGAGAGATAGGAGCATTTGGACCTCAATTACCAGAGAAATATGGCTGTGGTGGAATGGATTACATCGCCTATGGATTGATCATGCAGGAAATTGAGCGTGGAGATTCAGGAATGCGCTCTACCGCATCAGTTCAGGGTTCTTTAGTGATGTACCCTATATACAAGTTTGGTAATGAAGAACAACGGAACAAATACTTACCGAAGCTAGCGTCAGGTGAATGGTTGGGTTGTTTTGGTCTTACAGAACCAGATCATGGTTCCAATCCTTCTGGGATGACGACCAACTTCAAAGATATGGGCGATCATTATTTATTGAATGGTGCCAAAATGTGGATCTCCAACTCACCACATGCTGATGTTGCTGTAGTTTGGGCGAAGAGTGAAGAAGGAAGAATACACGGCTTGATCGTTGAGCGTGGAATGGAAGGTTTCTCCACCCCTGAAACACATGGAAAATGGTCTTTGAGAGCAAGCGCAACTGGTGAATTGGTATTCGATAATGTAAAAGTACCTAAAGAGAACCTCTTAGAAGGTAAAAGTGGCTTGGGTGCTCCAATGATGTGTCTCGATTCGGCACGCTTTGGGATTGCCTGGGGAGCTATTGGGGCTGCTATGGATTGCTATGAATCTGCCAGACGATATACTTTAGAAAGAGAGCAGTTCGATAAACCAATCGCCTCTTTTCAGTTGCAGCAAAAGAAATTGGCCGAGATGCTTACTGAGATCACCAAGGCTCAGCTATTGAATTACCGACTAGGACAGCTTTTTAACGAAGGAAAAGCCACTACTGCACAAATCTCTATGGCTAAACGAAATGCTGTAGAAGTCGCCTTAAATATTGCTAGAGAAGCCAGACAAATGCACGGTGGAATGGGCATCACTCAAGAGTATTCTATGATGAGACATATGGCTAACCTGGAATCAGTGGTCACCTATGAAGGAACTCATGACATACATCTTTTGATCCTTGGCGCAGAGATTACAGGGATTCCGGCTTTTAAGTAGCGGAGAGCTTCGAGCTATGAGTTGCGAGGACAGGGCTGGTCTAAGACCGAGGTGGTGTTTTATAATCCCTGATCTTAATGGTTTGTTGGTGACAACACCAACAAAGGCGAAAGATCTTAATGGTTTGTTGGTTACAACAGCAACTCCAACAAAGGCAAGTGTTTATTATTAAATCTTTATTGTGAATACATTGTAATTACTTTTGTATATTTGATTTATGAAAGTACCGATAATCAAAATTGGCAATTCAAAGGGTATACGTCTACCCAAGACTATTCTGGCTAAATATGAAATGACGGATAGCATAGAAATGGTCATGGAGGATGAAGTGCTCATTCTTAAACCCATCAAAGAAGCTCGATCAGGTTGGAACGAGGCATTTCAACAAATGAATGAGGATAATGACGATCAGCTTTTGATCAATGATGTATTTGAGGACGAAGATCTTGAGTCGTGATCATCAACCAATACGAAATAGTAGTGGTCAATCTTGACCCAACGGTAGGAAGTGAGATCAAAAAGACGCGTCCTTGTTTGGTTATATCTCCCAACGAGATCAATCACAATTTAAGAACCATCGTTATTGTTCCACTTACATCTGTTCAAAAGGCCTATCCTACTCGAATTCTAATCAAATCGACCTCCAATCCGAGCTGGGCGGTGATTGAACAAATCAGAACGATTGATAGAAAACGAATATTAAGAATTTCTGGTAAAATCAACTCAAGAGAAATTGAGGAGGTCAAAGCTATTCTGAAAGAAACTTTTGTGGATTGATTAAATCAAAACG
>CBFIDS010000040.1:0-4442 GCA_965661435.1 Roseivirga sp. | reverse complement strand
CCACTTCCTTCATTGATCAAAACTTTCATATCTGAAACATCAGAGGAAGCTTCTGCAGAAATTGAGATAGCATGACCACTTTCTATAAACACTGTTTCATCAGTTGGATTAGTGATTCTGACATAATTATCAACTTGTAGGTCAATGAAGATATCGCCATTTGAAGTAACTCCTCCTCCATCGAAAGTACCTTCATTCCCTTTACCCTCCGCGGAGCCTGAAGCGTTTCGAAAAACCATCGCCAATCGAAAGATCGTAGTATTGGTTGATGCACTGTAGTAATCTCTAGGTGTAATGGTGATCTGCCACTTATCGGACTCGCCATTCACCTTTTCCATCTCTCCTATTCCATCATCTTGACCCCAATTCCCCACTACATTTTGCCAATCCACTCCGTTGGGTCCATCCGTGATGATACCAGAATGCATGTATACTTTGGTTGCTCCCACTAAACCTGCTGTTCCTTCTGTTGCATCAAAGGTTATTGTGATCTCATCATCCGCTTTAGCTTCCGAAGGATTAATAGAAACTATCTGGGCAGAAAGACAAATAGAAAAGAAGATAAAACTAAAGGTGAATATTGATCTCATTGTAAATTCGGTTAATTGATAGAATCTTGGAAACTATCTCAATAGCAATGATAAACATTAATCTAACGGGAAATTGGCAGTCTTGCAACGAAATGGAGAGCAAACGTTTGCGTATTTATCTTTTCTTCTAAGCGCGGCATATTTTGAATCATTCTTACTGAGATTTAGTTAATAAGATCAATTAGAAAATGAATTAAAAATGACAATAGAGATCTGGAGTGATGTAATGTATCCTTTCTGCTATATAGGTAAAAGACACCTAGAAGAAGCATTAGAACAATTCGAACATAGCGAGCCTGTAGAAATCGTATGGAAAAGCTTTCAATTGATCTACATTTTCAAATCTTCAAATTGAGGTCATTGCGAGGGAGGTACGACCACGGCAACCTGCCTCTCGGCAGACAGGTCTCCTTATCTGTGAGCAACTGCCTCTAGTGTAAGCGAGTGATAAGATTCTTCCCCGAATACTCGAAACCAGAATGACGTGCTAATTTAGATCACAAGTTCAACGACTAGCTTTTTGAGATGATCAAAAACCACGGGCTACAAGGAAGTTTAGAACAAATATTATGTAATTGTGATATTGTAATAGGGTTAGCGTTAATCAAGACCACTCAATGCGAAAAAAATTACTCTGGATAATACTTACGATTGGCATCATTGGAGCTGCCTATGGATACTATCAGTATGCTAGAATACTCGCACCCAATGTCCCTGAAGACCTGGAGAACGACATTGTTATGATCCCGACCCATTCCACCTTTGACCAAGTGGTAGAGATCCTTTACCAGAATGATCAGCTGCTAGATACGGCATCCTTTCGTGCGGTAGCCGAGATGATGAGCTACAAGAAAGAAGTCATGCGTTCTGGGCGATATAAGATCCAGCCTTCTTGGAGCAATCGCGCTTTGATCGGACACTTGAGAGCAGGTAGACAAGAGCCTGTCAATGTTGTATTGACTCACGGCTGGGAGTTATCAGATGTGGCTAGCCAAGCTTCTAGATTTATTGAAAGCGACTCCACAGAGCTGCTTCAGCTCTTTGAGAATGAGAGCCATTTAGAACAGTTGGGTTACAGCCGAGAAACCCTAATGAGCTTGTTTATTCCTAATACCTATGAAGTTTATTGGGACACCAAACCTAAGGCATTTTTGGAGCGAATGATCAAAGAACATGATAGGTTTTGGGCTTCAAGCGATAGACTTACCAAGGCTGAAAAACTAGGGCTCAGCCCAGAAGAGGTTTACACCTTGGCTTCTATTGTAGAAAGAGAAATATCTAAAGAGGAAGAAAAGAAACGGGTAGCAGGCCTATACCTCAATCGGGTGAGAACAGGAATGAAATTAGACGCTGATCCTACAGCTAAATTTGCCACCAAGGATTTCAAAGCCACCAGAATTCTATACAAGCATACGCGTTTTGACTCGCCCTATAACACCTATTTATACAAGGGCCTCCCTCCTGGGCCTATCAGTATGGCATCGATTACTAGCATTGATGCCGTTCTAAACTCAGAAGACCACGAATATTTTTATATGTGTGTGGACCCCGATAACCTGGGTTATCACCTCTTTGCAGAAAGTCTGGCCGAGCATAACCAAAATGCAAGAAGGTATCACCGCTGGTTAGATAGTCAAGGGAAATAAGGAGAATTAAGAATTGTCAATTATCAATTACGAATTACCCCCATTTTCAAATCAACACATTTTCAAATCTTCAAATTAACACATCTTCAAATTGACTCAATTTTAGTAACTTAAAAACGAACACACACAGAATACCTTTCTCCCTGTGCGTTTCTAGATTTTTAAAAAGTACTGATAGCTTACCCAATTGGATACCTATCGTGCAGAAATGTTAAACTCTTGGACATATATCGTGCATAAAAATGCACTAAAGCTCACGTTAGCGACCATTAAAAAAACAGTGGATTCATTAATCTAAAAATCAGACTTCAATGAAAAGAATACTAACAATAATTCTACTGCTGAGCTTGACTACTTTTAGTTGCACCAACATAAGTACGGATAGTAGTAACACTGGTGAAATTGAACAGCTGAAAACATAAAATGACAGTTTGAAAAGCGTACTAATTAAGAACAAGACTACTATGAAAAATCAAATGATTAGGTCTCTCACCTTTCAAGATAATAATGCTGAAAATGCAATGAATTTTTACGTAGGACTATTTGAGAATTCTGAAATTATAAGCGTACAACGTTGGGGAAAAGACGGACCAGTTGAAAAAGGACGGATTATGCAAGCTACATTTAAACTGGATGGAAACCTTTTTATGTGTAGCGACAGTCCACCTGTTCACGATTGGGATTTCACTCCTGCCGTTTCTAACTACATTGAATGTGAGAATGAAGCTGAACTTGAAACACTTTTCTCTAAATTATCGGAAAATGGTAAAGTAACAATGCCATTAAATAATTATGGTTTCAGCCAAAAATTTGGTTGGGTAATTGACCAATTTGGAGTTTCGTGGCAATTAAACCAGAAATAATAAAAAACGAACTGCCAACTACGGCTAGAGCAAAAATGCAGGCTTAAATCTCAAATATGAACTTATTACAACTGAACCAAATTCGATCTGGAAGACAAAGATTCGGTTTCAAAACTCCGCACTAAGCTTAGACCAACCATTGTGCCATATCAATAAAACGTGTATAAAAAATGAGAGGATTATTACTGATAACACTAATAGCAATCTCTGTGGTTTCTTGCCAAGACAAAACAAAAGAGAAGGAAGACTCCATCAGTACCATTCCTTTGAATGCCGAAAAAACAGTAAAGGCTGAGATTAATTTTAAGAGTAACCCAAAGGCTGAACGTTATAGAACTGTGATCACCGAAAAGTATAATGAACTTGAAGTGAATTTTGCCTCCTATTATATAATTACTACTTGGGGTTGTGGATCTGGCTGTGTAACAGGAGTATTGATTGATATTCGAGATGGTTTTATTCATTCATTGCCTGAAGACAAGGATTGGGGAGGTAACGGAACATATATTGAATCAAAAAAAGAAAGCAAAATTCTTAAAACGGTGGCAGTCGCTCAATCACCATCAGGAGAAATTGAAGAATATAGGAAATACTGGGAATGGAATGAGGAGACAAAAAAATTTAGGTTTAAAGAAGAGGAAACTGTTTTAGTGAAGAAATAGGAATAACCTATGGCTTAACCACTGCCTCTCGCTGAGACCTTGCACATGTAATATCTTAGGAGACGCATAGACAAGTTTTCAGCTTTGGCGGTATTGAGCCCCACCCCCTGATCATTTTCTAGAGCAGGTGCAATCCTTATGAGATTCCCGCTTAAGCGGGAATGACTTGCCTTTGGGCAATATCGTGCTAGAGTGAGAACAGAATTAACTCTGATCTTTCTTTTTGATCATCGTCAGAATGGTAGCAATGGCTACGGTTTCTTCTGTTTCGTCATAGACATCTACCAAGAACTTCACAATGCCTTTGGCAATATCATCCTTCTTCTCTTGCTCTATCTTTTCTTTTACAGTTAAGCGAACACCAATAGTCGCACCCGGATAAACTGGCTTGGTAAAGCGGCAGGTTTCTAGTCCGTAGTTCAAAAGTACTGGTCCTTTCTTGGCTTGTACAAAGAGTCCTGCAGCGGCTGAGAGGACAAAATAGCCATGTGCTACGCGTCCTTCGAAGGTGGTTCCTTCCAAAGAGGTCTCATCGGTATGGGCATAGAAATGATCCCAGCTCACATTGGCAAAATTCACAATATCAGATTCGGTTACCGTTCGCTTGGCCGTAATGATGGTCTCTCCTATTTCAATGTCCTCAAAATGCTTAGAGAACAAATGCTGTCCCGGATCTTTGTA
>CBFIDS010000039.1:0-24170 GCA_965661435.1 Roseivirga sp. | reverse complement strand
ATGGAGTGAAATTACTTTCGTTGGCCTCTACTACTTTCACGACTGTTGAAGCCAAATCGGTCATACCGCTACCTCCATTGGCCCATCCATTAGCGACAACTGCATTCGTACCAAGGTCTGAACATTCCTTCTGAATAAGTTGAATCTCTTCTTCGGTATCCGATGGAAAAGAATTGATAGCCACTATCGGGCTAATTCCGAACTTCTTGACATTCTCTATGTGTTTGGCCAGATTGGCAAAACCTGCTTGAACTCTTTCTGTCGAAGGTGTGTTGTAATCATCGGCTTTTGCTCCGCCATGATGTCTTAAGGCTCTGATAGTAGCTACTAAAACCACAGCTTTAGGCTTTAATCCTGCCGACACACATTTGATATTTAAAAACTTCTCCGCGCCTAGGTCTGCACCAAAACCAGCTTCAGTGATCACATATTCAGCTAAAGATAGCCCCATTTTTGTAGCAATGACCGTATTTGTGCCTTGAGCAATATTGGCAAATGGCCCACCATGAATTATGGCAGGATTACCTTCTAATGTTTGAACTAGGTTAGGTTTGATAGCATCCTTGAGTAATATAGCCATTGCATTTTCTGCCTTTAGGTCTCTGGCAAAAATGGGTTCTTTGTCGAATGTGGAACCCACAAAGATATTACCTAAACGCTCCTTCAGGTCAGCAAAGCTTTCTGCCATGCATAAAATGGCCATTACCTCTGAAGCAGGAGTAATGTTGAATCCATCTTCTCTAGGAATCCCATTAGCTGTGCCTCCCAAACCGATGGTGATTTGACGCAGGGCACGATCATTCATATCCATTACCCTTTTCCAGACAATGGTACGAGGATCGATATTCAAGTTGTTCTTCTTGCTTTGGATATTATTATCGATCAAAGCTGATAGCAGGTTATTGGCTTTCTCGATTGCTGAAAAGTCACCAGTAAAATGAAGGTTGATGTCTTCCATAGGAATCACCTGTGAATAACCTCCACCAGCAGCTCCACCTTTTATCCCGAAAACGGGGCCAAGTGAAGGTTCGCGTAGAACGGCAATGGCCTTTTCACCGATCTTATTCATTCCTTCAGTGAGGCCAATAGAAGTAGTTGTCTTTCCTTCTCCTGCTGGAGTCGGAGTCATGGCAGTCACAAGGATCAAGTTATTCTGATCGATCTTGGCTTGATCCAATAAGGTTAAGGGAAGTTTAGCTTTATACTTTCCGTAATGCTCTAGTTCTTCTTCTTTTAGGTTTAGTTTTGCAGCGATGCTGTTGATGTGTTGAATATTAGCTGCTTGTGCGATGTCAATATCACTCAGGTGTTTTTTTTCCATAGGTAAGTTATTAGTAATTGGTTAAAAATTAGAGATTCAAAAGAACTCCAACCAATAGCTTTTCCATTATAGCTTGGACTAATTTACCAATGACAGCGAACTAATAACTAATCCACCAATCTTTTTTCCTTCCACTTACCTCTTTTGAACCATAAAAAGGTAATGATACATGGAATGACATAGCTGACGGGGAATGACCACCATACCCCAAACTCCTGAAACCTCTCCATTTCTGAGACGAACCATGCGAAAGGAAATTGAATGGCCCAAATACCAATAATGGTCAATATCATTGATTCAACAGTATTGCCCGAACCTCTAAGCGTACCGACCAAAGCAAGTTGCGCGCCCATAAATCCAAAGCTGAGGGATACGATCTTCAAGAAATCAACACCCATTTGCACCACATGAGGTTCTGCGTCCATAAAAGTGATCACCAAAGGTCTAGCAAACACAAAGAATAAAATGCCTATTACCGAAAGCGCTACAAAACCAATTCCAGCTGCATATTTTGCCCCCAGTTCTGCTCTTTCAACTTGCTGGGCACCCATATTCTGACCAACAAGGGTAGAAGAGGCTCTTAATAAACCTAAACCGAAAATGACAACAAAACTGATAAGTCTCGAACCTACTCCATATGCTGCAAGTACTTCTGTGCCAAATTTCGCTGCAATACCTGTCATTACTACTAAACCCAGTGCTCGAGCTGATATTTCTATCGAAGAAGGTGCGCCTATCTTAAATGCTTTTTTCAAAAGTGGACCATCAAAACTGAATCCTTTTAATGTTAAATTGATGTCTGTTGTCCCTTTGAAAAGGATATAATATCCGATCATCGCTGATAGCATTAAAGTGCACAGCGTTGAAACAGCGGCTCCTGTTACACCAAATGCGGGTACTGGTCCCCAACCATAAATGAAAAGTGGATCTAAAAGAAAATTGAGGCCTAGGGTAGCGGCGTTGATGTATAAAGGAATCTTAACTTCACCAATTCCTCTCAAAAGAGATTGAAACATGATGAAACTAAAATTGAAAACGAGGCCAATAAAGATCATTCTTTGAAAAAAATTAGCATCATCAAAGATCACTTCTTCTACACCTAAGGCATTCAGAATATAGGGACTCAGAAAATAGGCAATTGCAGACAGAGCAATTGACATTAAAGTGACCATGACCAATGTCTGCGCTGCAACATGATTCACCATTTCTGGTTTTTTAGCCCCGGCATATTGAGCCACTAGGATACTGCCTGCAAATGCAAAGCCTGAGCTTAAGGAGATCAATAGAAAGTTAACTGGGAAGGAAACTGAAACAGCTGCTACAGCATTTGCACCCAATCGACCTACCCAAAAGGCATCTACCAACTGATAACCAGTCTGCAAAAGATTGGCTCCAATAATAGGCAGGGATAAAGCAATGAGACCCTTAAGAATAGACCCTTTGGTCAGATCGATGCGCTTTCTCTTCATGAAAGAGCAAAACTATTTGATTCATTTAAAGTGACATTGATTATTCAATTTAATTATTTAGTCGATTTGACTGGACTGACTTGCTTAGATTGCTTTTAGCCAATCCATGGCATCTAATTCATCTAATAGTATCTTTATTCTTAGTGCTGCTTATTGCATCTTATGCTGCATTTTGATGTTCTGTCTTTGCAAGGTTAGGGACGAATACCTTAAATGTTGTTCTATTTTTTGCCGATGACTGTGCATCGATATTTCCCCCATTGATTCGACAATCCTTCTGGCAATGGTTAATCCTATTCCGATTCCCGCTTTTTCATTCGCGTTATTTCCCCTGAAGAATAAGTCGAAAATCTGTTTTAAATTGTCTGCATCTAGTGATTCACCTCCATTGTGAATAATGAATACAAAACCCTTGTTAGCCGAATTTAATTCAATGTGAATCTTGCTAGCTCCACCGTATTGGATGGCATTATTGATCAAGATCTGAAATAGCTTCTCAAGCATCGGTGCATTACTTAGTATCTCACCATTTAAAGACCTATCTACTTCGATATTACCATTAAAATTGAGGTCAGTTGTGACATGCTGAATTGCTTCTGTCAATAGCTTGCTGACTTGGACTTTTGAAGCATCTTGTTTCACTTTCGACCAATCATTTTTTTGTAGATAGGTAACATCCTCAGTCATTTTGTTTAAGGCCTTTACAGAGTTTTTGATACGCTCTATATGCTTGATCTTCTTCTCACTAGTTCTTTCGGTCATCATATCTACCAATTGTGCAGATGACGAAATAGCCGTTAATGGTGTTTTAAATTGATGTGAGATAGAATGGACCATATTGGCTCGCAACTCACTCAATTCTTTTTCGACTTCTAATGCCTTTTCAAGTTGTTTTTCAGTGTTTTTCCTGTGATTAACCTCTTCTTCAAGATCTTCAATAGCATCTTGTAGTTTTTGGGTTTGAACCTCTAAATACGATTCAAGATCAGTGTTGATCAGCCTCTGCTCCAATTGTCTTAAGGCTATTTTAGAAAGAGAACGCAAAGCTTCTTTCTGTTTTTCGGTAAAATCTACAGGTTTATCATCAAACACACATAAGGTACCCAGCGCGTATCCTTCTTTATTAACAATCGGGGCTCCTGCATAGAATGTAATTCCTGGATCATTTTCTACAAGGGGATTATGAGCGAACCTTGCGTCCTTATGCGCATTTTCTATCACAAATATTTCATTGGGTTCATTTATAGCATGACCGCAAAAAGACAAATCTCTTGGTGTTTCTTTTACATCTAATCCATGTATAGATTTGAACCATTGTCTATCTCTATCTATCAAAGATATAGCAGAGACCTTAGTTCCACAGATCATAGAAGCAAGATTGGTGATATCCTCAAATTCCTTTTCTACAGGCGTATCAAGGATATTGTATTTTTTTAAAGCCTTTAATCGGGCTACCTCATTTTTAGGGATAGGTGCTGGTGTCATGGCTTTTGGGTTTTAATGATACAATTGTTCTATTTCGAAAGTCTTAAGTTCGGCTTACTATTTTCTAAGTGTTTTCCTGAATTCATTACCTTCGGGAATAAACTACACTTTATAAAAGGTCTTTGATTATGTCAGTCAAACTCAACTTATTAGAAGAATATCTCTTAATAGCATTAGATGATGAAAAAGGAAAGTTCGTCATAGATTCCACACGTTTACACTATGGGTTTGCCGGAGCAATACTGCTTGAATTAGCTCTTAGAGGTAAAATTGAGGTAGATGGAGTCACACTAATCCTAAAAGATAATTCTTATGAGCCTGAAATTGCTTTGAATAAGATCATAGATGAATTACGGCCATTGAAATCACCAAGTCTCAAAAAAGCATTGAGTGTGATTGCAAAGAAATCTTCGGATATCAAAGATGATACCCTTCAGCATTTAATGAATAAAGGGATTTTAAGGAAGGAAGAGAAAAAAATTCTATGGCTTATTCCTTCTGATCAGTATCCAACAGCTGACATGACTCCTGAAAGCAAAGTAAGGAAGAGGTTAGACGATGTGATCACATATGGATCTAATGTTGAACCCCATGATCTCATGTTATTGAGCTTAATTGATGCAACAGATTTAACTAAAGAGGCATTTAGAGATAAAGACGATTACAAGAAGGTAAGTAAGAAAATCAAAGAAGTTACCTCAGACCTTAAGATCGGTAAGGTGGTCAATAAAAGCGTAAGAGAGATTAAGGCAGCAATAATGATGGCCATTGTCAGTACTATTGTGGTCACTTCTGTAACGACTTCATCATAAAAGATTTTTAACTATTTCTCAGATTAATTCATCAAGTCTGATTGCCATTTCGATCATCTCAGTATTTTTGCTGAATAATCATTCTTAATTATGGGAAGAGCATTTGAATATCGTAAAGCCGCTAAAATGAAGCGTTGGGACAAAATGTCCCGAATTTTTCCAAAACTAGCTAAGGCGATCACTATGGCTGCAAAAGAAGGTGGTATCGAGCCTGATATGAATGCTTCTTTGAGAACGGCCATTCAGAATGCGAAGGCACAAAACATGCCTAAAGACAATATTGAGGCAGCCATAAAAAGAGCTACTAGTAAGGACGTTGAAGCTTTTGTGGAAATGAATTATGAAGGCAAAGGACCTCATGGAGTGCTTGTCTATGTAGAATGTGCCACAGATAATCAGAATAGAACTGTCGCAAATGTGAAGTCCTACTTCAATAAAGCAGGAGGAGGGATTGTCCCTAATGGTTCACTTGAATTCATGTTTGACAGAAAGGCCGTTTTTGAATTTGATCTTCAAGAAGGTATGGATCTTGAGGAATTGGAGCTTGAGCTGATAGACGAAGGTTTAGAAGAGTTTGATACACAATCTGATGAGGAGGAGGATAGAACTATCGTTTATGCCTATGGTGATTACACCAACTTCGGAACACTTCAATCTGCCTTCGAAGAAAAAGGTATTGAAGTAAAGAATGCTGCATTGAAGAGATTCTCAAATAATCCAGTTGAATTCACGGACGAACAAATAGATGAGATCGAAAAAATGTTGGATAAGTTAGAGGAAGATGACGATGTCCAAGCTGTTTATACTAACATCGCATGATTTTTAAATCACTTATTTAAGACACTGAAGCCTCTTTTTAGAGGCTTTTTTTTATGATTCATTCATTTTGGCATCATTTTGGATTTCCTACATACAATTACAATCAACTAGGAGGTCAAAATGAAAAAAGGTTTACTCATCTTATCGGTTTTAATCGCTTTCTCGAGTTGTGATGTGTGGGTTATAGAAGCACCATACGATGCACGAGATAATTTTACTGGGAGATATAGTGTCGATGAATACAGCGAAACTTACGATTTGGTCACTCAATATAGAGTTCGAATTTTGAAGGATTCAGATCCATATAGCAATGTTGTTTATATTAGAAATTTTTATGCCGTAGAACTGGAAGTATTTGCTGAAGTAATAGGCAATCGCTTAACGATACCTCGACAAGAAATTGATGGTTTTTTAATTCAAGGAACCGGAAGGCTGGAGTTTGGAGAATTAGCCTTGAGTTATTCTGTAGAGGATTTATTTGATCATAGTAGATTGGTCGATTTTTGTAATACGGTCTACTTCAGAAGATAGTTGTTGTTTTGAGTTTTGATCGGGGTCTGTCATGTCAAAGGCAGGCCTCTTTTTTTAAACATAATATTCTGAATGGTGTTGAAGAAGAAAATCAAAATTTGACTTAATATGGCTAAAATAACTTTAGGAGGTAATGAAACCAATACCAATGGGACTTTACCGCAAAATGGTACAGCAATAAAGAATTATACATTCGTTAAAAACGACATGTCTCCAGTTTCCATTGCAGATTTTAAAGGTTCTAACCTCATTCTGAACATTTTTCCAAGTGTAGATACTTCCGTATGTGCTACTTCAGTAAGAACGTTTAATGAAAAGGCCTCAGAACTAAATAATACTAAGGTATTATGCATCTCTAAAGATCTGCCGTTTGCACTGAATAGATTCTGTGGGGCAGAAGGAATAGAAAATGTTACTGTAGCATCAGATTTTAATACTCCTGAATTTGCAGAAGATATGGGACTCAAGATAGTTGAAGGTGCATTTAATGGCTTAGACTCTCGAGTGATCATTGTCTTAGATGCTGAAGGCAATGTTAAATACAGCGAACAGGTACCTGAAATTGGTAATGAACCAAACTACGAAGCTGCACTCAACTCACTTTAATTGTAGCTACATATAATGAATCCACCGCTTAGAGAACTCTAGGTGGTGGATTTTTTATAACTAACTACCTTCACCTACGTTTCAATCCATCAAAAGTCAACCTATGAGGCTACTTTCTCAATTCCTATGTGGATTCCTGTGTTTGGTATTCTCCATTCAAACAAGTGCTCAAGCTCCCAAAAAGCCTAACGCGGCTGAACTTAAGCAAGCACTCAACAAATTAGAAGTACTTGGATCTGTCATGTACTTGGCTGCTCATCCTGACGATGAAAACACCAGGCTCATTGCTTACATGTCGAACGAAAAGAATCTAAGAACGGCTTATATGGCCATGACTAGAGGGGATGGAGGTCAGAACTTAATTGGAACTGAAATAAGAGAATACCTAGGAATAATAAGAACTCAGGAGCTTTTAGCGGCCAGAAGAAGAGATGGTGGAGAACAATTCTTCTCACGCGCCAACGACTTTGGTTTTTCAAAGAATCCTGATGAGACCTTCAATATTTGGGATAAAGAAGATGTGCTGTCAGATGTGATCTGGAATATTAGAAAATTTAAGCCAGATGTGATCATTACTCGATTTGACACTACAAGCGATGGAAGTGGAAGAATGCATGGGCATCATACAGCATCTGCTGTTCTAGCCCAAGAAGCGTTCGTTAAGGCTAATGATTCAAATGTTTACCCTGAACAACTAGATTATGTAGACACATGGCAACCCAAAGGACTTTATTGGAATACTTATAATTTCGGAGGAAGTAACGATGCAGAGCATGCCAATGAATTAGGATACTATGAAATTGACCTCGGTGCATATAATGAGCTACTTGGTCTTTCCTATGACGAGATCTCGGCATTGAGTAGAAGTCAACATAAATCCCAAGGATTTGGAAGTACAGGTAGAAGGGGAGAGCTCCGAGAATACCTTCGACTTTGGAAAGGTCAGAAGCCTAAAAACAATGTTTTCGAGAATATAGACCAGACTTGGTCGAGAGTAGAGGGAGGAGAAAAGATTGGTCAGATGATCAGTGAAGCAAATGCAGCATTTGATATTGAGAATCCCGCAGGCATTGTTCCTCAACTCATGGCCATTAAAGGAGAGATTCAAAAAATCGAAAATGAATACTGGAAAGAAATTAAGCTAGCAGAGCTAAAAGAGATCATTAAAGGGGCCCTTGGTTTATTTGTCGAAATAACGGCAGAAGATAATACGGCTACTTTTGGGGAAGAAGTTCAAATGAACTTAGAAGCTGTGAACCGATCGGATGTTTCGGTAACCTTTAAAGGAATGAGTTTCAAGGGAACTAATTCAGAACTCTCAATGAACAAAGAGTTAGAAAACAATGAAGTCTTAAGGGTTCAAACAACTAAAGTGATCACAGAGCCAATCAGTCAGCCTTATTGGCTTAAGAAAGAAGGAACCACCGGCATGTATGCTGTTGAAGAGCAATTATTGAGAGGGCTTCCTGAAAATCCACCTGCGCTTAATGCGGATGTGCATATGAAGATTGCAGGAGAAGATATTTCCTTCGAATTACCGATAGTCTATAAAGAGAATGATAGGGTAGATGGTGAGGTTTATGATCCATTTGTGATCACCCCTCCTGTTTTCGTTTCAATGGACGCGACAGTGATGATTTTTTCAGATGATCAACCTAAATCTGTCGATCTTCTCGTGAAAGCAGGCAAGGATAATGTCAGCGGTGTGATCAATATGAACTTGCCAGACGGATGGCAAGCCAGTGAAAATAATATTTCATATTCACTGGAGAATAAAGGGGACGAACAGCGTTTTAGACTAAGTATTCTTCCTCCTAAAGAACCTTCTGAGGCTTATATGAGTCTTGAAGCCACTTATGAGAATAAAGTCTATAACAGATCTATAAAGGTGATCGATTACCCTCATATTCCGACACAGACTATTTTTCCTGAAAGTAAAGTGAAGATCGTTAAGGTAAATTTGGATAAGAAAGGCCAATATATTGGTTACTTGATGGGGTCTGGTGATGATATCCCTTCGAGTTTGGAGCAAGTAGGATATACAGTAGATCTTCTAGATCCTGAAAAAGTCAATCAAGATGTATTGAAGAATTATGATGCTGTCATTGTTGGAGTGAGGGCTTACAATACCATCGATAGAATGTCATTTATTCAACCTGAATTGATGAAATATGTAGAAAGTGGTGGGACGGTCATTAATCAATACAATACATCCATGAGAGGCCAACCTGAAATAGGACCTTATCCATTGAGTATATCAAGAGACAGAGTAACTGTTGAAGAAGCCTCTGTCAGTATTCTTGCACCAGACCATCCTGTTATCAACGGCCCAAACAAGATTACTCAAAAGGATTTTGAGGGTTGGGTACAAGAAAGAGGCCTTTATTTTCCTAATGAATGGGATGAAAGATATACCCCTATCCTTTCTTCGAACGATCCAGGTGAAACACCTAAGAACGGAGGACTTTTAGTCACGGAATATGGTGAAGGCTATTTCGTCTATACAGGCTATTCATGGTTTAGAGAGTTGCCTGCAGGGGTACCGGGAGCTTTCCGTATATTCACCAACATGATCTCTTTAGGTCAGAACAATCCGAATAAAACTAATTTGGATTCAGTAGAGAACAAGTAAGCTGATGGAAGAAAATCAAGAAGACGACAAAGTAAGGTTTCTATTTTTTAAAGGCTGGAAGGGTATTTATGCCCTGTTGATGATTGTATTAGCCACATGTATTGGAATTTTTTATTGGATAACCCTTAGCTTTGCATGACTACTATAGATTGGATCATCCTTTTCGGAACCTTGGCATTCATTGTTGCCTATGGAATCTACAAGACAAGAGGAGAACAAACAGTTGACGGATACCTAAAAGGGGGGAATGATAGCAAGTGGTGGGTGATAGGTCTTTCCATTATGGCTACACAAGCCAGTGCTATTACTTTCCTTTCAACACCAGGCCAAGCCTATACTGATGGAATGCGTTTCATCCAGTTCTATTTTGGCTTGCCTATTGCAATGATCTTGATCTCTATTTTCTTTCTGCCTTTTTACTATAAGGCGAAGGTTTATACTGCCTATGAATTCTTAGAGTCAAGGTTCGATATGAAGACCCGTATGCTGGCTGCATTCATATTTCTGATCCAAAGAGGGCTTGCTGCTGGAATTACCATTTACGCACCTTCGATCATTCTAAGTACCTTATTGGGATGGCCTTTACAGTTAACAACCATTGTCATTGGAGTGCTAGTGATCCTATACACTGTATCAGGTGGAACAAAAGCAGTAACTCAAACTCAGAAGCAGCAGATGGCTGTCATGATGGGAGGTATGGTGGTTGCAGGAATCTTGGTCATCAGATCTTTGCCTGAAGGTGTAGGCTTTGTAGATGCCATGCATGTAGCTGGTAAAATGGGTAAGATGAACATTGTAAACTTTGAATTTGACCTGAATGATAGATATAATTTCTGGTCAGGTATTACTGGAGCGGTGTTCCTATTTATGTCATATTTTGGAACAGATCAATCTCAGGTTCAACGCTATTTATCAGGTAGAACATTGAAGGAGAGCCGAATGGGCCTAATGATGAACGGGCTTTTAAAGGTGCCTATGCAGTTTGTGATCTTGTTCATTGGTGTTATGGTGTTTGTTTATTATCAGTACAACCAACCACCAATATTTTTCAATGAAACGGTCAAACAAGAGATCAGTGCTGACCCTGAATATGGTCAGAATTTTCAATCCTTAGAGAATGAGTATAATTCTCTTTTCGAAGAGAAGAAGAAATTAGTCACAGATCTAAACGCTGCGGTTGATGCAAAGAGTGCGACACTAATAGAGACCACTCAGCACGAACTTAATAGGCTTCAAACTGAATCAGATGCTGTTAGAGAGGATGCTAAGAATCTGATTGCGGAAGCATTACCGGAAAGGGAAACCAATGATAAGGATTATATATTCATGAACTTCGTGATGAATACTATGCCAGTGGGTATAGTAGGACTACTCTTTGCAGTGATATTCTCAGCTGCAATGTCTTCAACTTCTTCTGAATTGAATGCACTCGGTTCAACAACTACAATAGACTTCTATAAAAGAAGAATTAATCCAAATGCATCTGAAGCTACTTACTTAAGAAATTCTAAGCTATTCACCTTAGCATGGGGAGTACTCGCCATCATATTTGCATCAACACTCTCTTTGTTTGAGAATTTAATTCAGGCGGTGAACTTGATAGGTAGTTTATTCTATCCCATTGTACTGGGCATCTTTGTTGTGGCTTTCTTCTTTAAGTCCATCAAGAGTAATGCTGTCTTTATCTCAGCAATTCTAAGTCAGTTGATAGTGATACTGGTACATTATCTGAATGTGGAAGGAATAGCTGGCCCTCTAACTATGGGCTTCCTATGGTATAATGCTTTTGGTTGTATCCTAGTCGTTTTATTGAGTTACCTCATTAAAATAATTAAAAATTAATATATGTTAGTTATTACATATATTAATTGACTCTTTAATTATTTTCTTATGCTTCCTAGAATCGATAGGGGATAATAGTTGAGGTGCTTCAATGATTTGCTTGCAAAGCACAACGCCTTCATTCATTAATAGCTCTTTCTCTTTTTTAGTCAAGCTGTAAAGAGAAGTGATCGGGTAATATTTACTAAGCTCAATTCTTTCTTTAAGACTTCCCTTATTCGGATGATCCCAAGAAACGAGTTTTAGCCCATAACAAGTAGCATAAGATTCTGCATCTGATGTAAAACGTGTATTCGTAAAGATCCAACATTCAATAGATCTATCTGAGTTTAGATCAGCACCATTGATTATATCTTGAAAGCGAGAATGAACATACAATGGTGTCTTGACATCAGATTTGTATCCATTTTGACTATGGTGCTTGCATTCCCCAATAATGGTAGTGTTTTCTTTTGTGCCAAGAATGTCTACTTCATGAGGGAGACAGCGGCCTTTCATTTCTAAACCTACTACTACTTCAAATCCTTGATAACGTAACAAGTGTGCTATATAATGTTCGAAAGGATAACCTGAAGGCCCTAGTTCAAGAATTGCCTTTTTGAGCTTGTACTTTCCTGCTAATTTTTGAGAAGCTGCTCTGAGTAATTTATAGGCCTTCTTGTAGATCGATCTTGTTGTGGTTACCTCTAAAATCTCCGATTCTACTTGTTCAGTGATTGAACTAATAAGTTCATCCGATGCACCTGCTTTGAACAAAGATGTTTTTAATTTACTTACATCAAATTCAACGGTTTCTCCGGAAGCTTTTTTGACCCATTTTGTACTCATACTTTAACAAATTACGAATAGTTCCTAAATTTCAATTATGTATGCGATAGTGGATATAGAGACTACTGGCAGTTCTGCTGCCAATGGAAAGATCACTGAGATTGCTATTCTTATCCACGATGGTAAAAGGGTGGTAGATGAATATCAAACTCTCCTTAATCCGGAAGCCTACATTCCTATGAATATAACTGCTCTAACTGGCATATCTAATGAAATGGTGGCTGATGCACCCAAATTTTTTGAAGTAGCCAAGGAGATACATCAGTTTTTAGAAGGAAATATATTCGTAGCGCATAATGTGAATTTCGACTACTCCTTTATCAAAAAGGAATTTCAAGATCTAGGTGCAAATTTCAATCTGCCCAAGCTCTGTACCGTAAGGCTTTCGAGAAAGGTTTTTCCTGGACTGAAGTCATATAGTTTAGGTAGACTTTGCGAGCATTTCGATATTAAAAATGAAGCCCGACACCGGGCGATGGGAGATGCACGTGCTACTTCAATTCTAATGGATCATATCTTAGAGAATGAAGAAGGACAGATTGAATTCTTCCTAAAGAAAACATCAAAAGAAGCAGACCTTCCACCAAATTTAGACCGTAGTATTTTTGAAAATTTACCAGAACTTACGGGTATATATTACTTTCACGATGACCATGGTAAAGTACTTTATGTAGGGAAAGCCAAGAATATAAAAAGTCGAGTGAGGAGCCATTTCTCCAGTACCGATGTAGTTTTCAAGCAACAACTCAAAGATAAGATCTCTAATGTGACTTTTGAGATTTGTGGAGATGAGATGATCGCATTTTTGAAAGAGTCCTACGAGATCAAGCGTTTGTTTCCACCTTTCAATAAAGCACAGAAATTTCCATCTGCTAAATTCGGAATGTATCATTATAAGGATGGAAATGGTCACGATCGTGTTTTAGTTAGCAAAGTTCAAAAAGGCTTAAAACCCATAAGGACATTCCCCTCTTTCGATAAAGGAAGAGCATTTTTAGTACAGTGGGTGAAACAATATGAATTGAAACCTGAACATTGTGGTCTTCCAGATACACTTCTGAATTATTATGGATATTCCTTCGATGATGCAGAACCACGTACATTGTCTGAAAGATTTATTCAGGCTGTGAAGGAAATATCACTAGAAGAAAGTTCGTATTGTTTAATAGGAAAAGGTAGATCCAACGATGAACGATCCATCGTGCTTATAGAAGAGGGGAAATATCAGGGGTTCGGATATTTCGATCAAGACAACGCGATTGAAAGCGTTGAACACATAAAAGATGGTATTCAAAGATTTCCTGAAACTCCCGATGTTCAAAGTATAATTAAGCAATTTATTCAGAAAAGAGAGGTGCTAAACCTTTAATGTAAATCTGCTTAGGCTGATCTTGACTTAAATTGTATATTAATTAAGTCGAATGGGGAAACAGAATTCTTCCTACTTCGTTTAATAAAAGACTCAACTTATTGACAACTCACCTTTGAATAAATAGTTGAATTAAACCTATGGAAATGAACAAGTCGAAAGAGATTGGTGGCAAGATCTTAAAGTATGCTGAAGAGAAAATTCAGAAAAGATCAATTGAAACTACAACGAGAATCAGAAAGTATGTAAATGACCTTAGTGCCGTGAGTAAAGAGTTGATGTACTCCAGTGCATTAAGGGCAAGTAAGACATCCTTCACATCAGAAAAGTAATAAGCCGGATCTTCCGGTTTTTTTATTCCTCAGATAAATAAAATGTCTTTTGTTGCAGGCTTTTGAACCCTTATTTGGACATTTTTGTTAATTTACCGCATAGATGATCCAAACTGTATAACAATTATGTAGGTAAATTACTGTGACGAAAACATCAAATAATTCAATTTTTGTATGCCCTATTACGAAAAAGCCCTTAGCCTTTATGACCAAGAGCCAGATAGATAATGTGAATATTAAAGTTGAAGAAGGTCAGCTGTATTATTACCCTGGAATTAAGGCTACTCAAAAATTAACAGCTGCTCTAATTACAGAGAACCATAATTATATTTACCCAATTGTTGATGATATCATTCTTTTGAAGAAAGAAACAGCAATGACTTCTATGGGCAGGACAAGGAATCCTCATGCTCGAGTATCAGACCCTATGATTAATGAGTTTTTCGATACTTATAAATTATTAAAAAAAGGAAAAATTTCTCAGCCAAGTCTCAAAGAGCCTAAAAAGCAAACCATTAAGTAATGATCAATTGGCAAAGCTCAAAGGACTTCTCCCTAAAGAAGGTGACTGTTTTATGAGTGAGGTAACTCACGATGTTGACGCACTTCATAATTTGGTATATAATTCTAAGTTTCACCTTTACTTACATCTAGACTTTTCTGTTGAGAGGCTTCAGGCCATCAAGAGTGATATCAAAAAAGGGACTATGTTGGTTCTATGTGATAATTATAATCTACCCTTTATCGATGATGCTATAGATTCTCTTTTTTCTTTTGACTATATCAATGAATATGAAAAAGAATCACAAAAGGCAGCTTACAAGGAATTAAAACGTATCATGAAAGGTGAAGGGGTCTCAGTTGTTTTATACGATGAAAATCGCCCTCATTATGCTAATACGCAATTAAAAGTAGATAAGGTATCGAAGAAGTTGCTAAACTTCCTATCTCCATGGAAAAAGAGAAAGCTACCCACTATTTACTTTTATCCCATCCGAAATAAGGGTAAGAATGATAAGGAGGAGATATATACTGAGACTTCATTGGATAGCCAATTCTCATAATTTTTGAGATTGATTAAAACCATTTACACTCACTTTCTGTTAAACTGACAAAACGATTAAGATGAAAAGTAAAGTTTTACTTATATCTGGATTAATTATCCTACTGGTGACAAGTTTCTTTGCTGCCAAAAGCGATGTCCTTCAGGATAAACAAGATCCGGGTAAGAAAGGAAAGAAATATGAGATTCAACTTTCAGAGGAAGAATGGAAAGAAAGATTAACACCAGAACAATATTATGTATTAAGAGAACAAGGCACTGAATTGGCCGGTTCTGGTGAGTACAATAAATTCTACAAAGAGGGCACTTATTATTCAGCCGCAAGTCTGCAGCCAGTATTCTCTTCTGAAACAAAATATAATTCATATTCGGGATGGCCTGCATTTTGGGCTCCAGTGGAGGATGATGCTATTGAATTAGTGAAGGATACAACTTTTGGAATGGTAAGATGGGAAGTTGTTGATAGTAAAAGTGGTTCTCATTTAGGACACGTTTTTGAAGATGGTCCTGAACCTACAGGCTTGAGATACTGTATCAATTCCGATGCTCTTATATTTGTACCTAAAGGTGAGGAACCACCGAAATTCAAAAAAGATATCAACTAATTCAACAGAAGAAAATAATTGATTAACATTGGCCTGAATTCATTTCAGGCCTTTTTTATTTTTATCATGGAAGAACCAAAACCACTAAATAGCGTTTCAGAATTTCATAAAACCTTTAAACATCCCATTTTACCTTCACCTCAAATTCCTTCTGAGAAAAGGTGCGAGTTACGGGTTTCTCTTATTCAAGAAGAATTGAATGAACTGCAAGAGGCGATTGAAAACAAAGATCTGGTAGAAGTGGCCGATGCACTTTGTGATATTCAATATGTACTAAGTGGAGCCATTTTAGAATTTGGAATGGGAGAGAAGTTCAAAACTCTATTTGATGAAGTTCAAAGGTCTAATATGAGCAAGACCTGTGCTTCACGAGAAGAAGCTGAAGCTACTCAAAAGCATTATTTAGATAAGGATGGCACAGAATCTTATATCGAAGAAACTGATGGACACTTTCTTGTCTATAGAAAATCGGATAATAAGACCCTCAAAAGTGTCAAATACTCGCCAGCAGATCTAAAAAGTATATTAGCTGACAATCTTTAAAAACCATTCACTATAAAAGTGTGTTGGTGTTGTAGTTGTTAAAACGAAAATCATGCAGGGAATATATTCTTTACTCATTTCACTAGTTCTTAATTTTTCGGTAGGTGCTTGTGCCCAAGATACACAAGGTACTGAAGCAATAGACCTATCTACACTTCAAGAAGGACAAGCTGTCGCCACATTTGCAGGAGGTTGTTTTGGTGTACAGAAGCAGTCTTTGAGAGAGTGCAAGGAGTAAACGATGTGGTTTCGGGTTATATCGGTGGTGAAGAAGAGAATCCTACTTACTACCAAGTGAGTTATGGTGAGACCACCCATGCAGAGGCTATTCAGATCTATTACGATCCTAAGGTGGTGAACTATCAAGAGCTACTAGATATCTTCTTTGCAACACACGACCCAACCCAGCTTAATAGACAGGGTCCTGACGTTGGTTCACAATATAGAACGGCAGTATTTTATCATGATGATGCTCAAAAGACTTCTGTTCAATCCACCATTAAAAAGTTAAATGATTCAGGTAAATACAATATGCCTATTGTGACAGAGGTGAATGAATACTCTAAATTTTGGTTAGCTGAGGATTATCATCAGGATTATTATGAATTAAATCCTGGTAATCCGTATATCATTAACATTGCGGTACCAAAGGTGAAGAAATTCAAAAAGCTTTTCCCTGATCAACTAAAAGATAAATACACAGTGGAGAATTGATCGTTCTCTAAAGCTTTTCTAGAGCTTTTAACACTTTACTTCCTCTGCTTTTGATTCCTGCTGTTCCTTCAGGTATGAGCTCTTCTACCACTAATTTGAGTTCATTTTTGAGTTCAGGAACCTCTTTAACAATATTGAAGGCAGTAGTCATGGCAAATACTTTAATTGCCACTGCCATTTTATTACTGATAAGGACTTCAATACAGAGATCGAATAAATCACCCCAAAGTGACTCATCTACTTTTTGAAACTGTAGCACTCTAAATGAATTGCGGTAAACAGCATCAGTGCAATTCCCAATAGACATTGACTTGATCATCCTGGGGAAGTATGGAAAGATCAATTCAGGTCTTCTTTCGCCAAGCTTACCTACTACCCAAGCCGAATACTGTGTCGTTATTAATTCATCTCCGAAGAAAAGATTCATCAGTTCATGTACCTCTTCAGGATGCGCTAAAAGATAATCGACTATTTCATCCCTTGACGATTTGGAATATTCTCTTGTAAGTAGTGCTTTCAGGTTCATTTTTTATATTGCGTAACTACTTTTTAAATATCGGTCAAATTCTCAATTCATGGACATTATTCTGATCATTCTTGGGTTTATCTGCATGGTTGTGGGCGTAACAGGTTGTTTTTTACCCATAATACCAGGCCCACCAATCAGTTTTATAAGCTTATTATTATTAGAATTCACCCAGAAATCACCACTCGATTCTGATACCCTATGGACCTGGGGATTGATCACTGCTGCTGTTACGGCTTTGGATTATATAGTGCCTGTTTACGGTACTAAGAAATTCGGAGGGACGAAGAGAGGCGTTTGGGGTAGTACGATTGGTTTAGTGATCGGCCTATTCTTTTTTCCACCTTTTGGTATAATCATCGGTCCTTTTGTTGGTGCCTTTTTGGGGGAAATGAGCACTGGAAAATCTACCAATAAAGCTGCACTTCGTTCAGCCTTCGGTTCTTTCATTGGTTTTCTGGTAGGGACCTTACTCAAACTCATTGCTTCGGGCTGGATGGCATGGTTGTTTGTTAAATACGTATTCTACTGATTCTTTTAGCAGGCAGCGATCTGCTAAAAGATATTCTTCGTAAATAGAGATGCGGTCGATTCATTATTTGACTTGCCGTTTTAAGTTACTAATGGATAAAATACCGTTAGTTGTTAATAATGAACAACCTTGATTTCTCTATGTCCAACGATCTAAATTCCTCAGCAATTTTAAAGTGGCTTCTTTCATTCATCCTTATAGCCTTAGTTTTGGATTCTTGTACTTCAGAAATTCAACCGAGAGAAGACGAATGTGAAGGAGCAATTGCTCTTCAGTCCAATAATGTTATTGAAGCTTCTTGTAACCAAAGTAATGGTGGTTTCAGTATTTCAGTTAATGGAGGAACTGGTGACTACACTTTTTCATTGAATGGATCAACTCAAAGTACCAGTTCATTTACTAATCTCGATGCTGGATCTTATACTATAAGAGTTACTGATGAAGCAGGATGTTCAAGTGAGTTAACGGTTAATATACAGAATCAGGATGGTGTGAATGCTTCCTTAGAAAGTGTCACAAATAGTGACTGTGATGATCAAACAGGTAGTATTTCAGTTGCAGCTTCTGATGGACAAGGTCCATATGAATACAGATTGAATGACGGAGCTTTTCAGGCCAATTCAATCTTCGAAAGTTTATCACCTGGCACCTATGTTGTTTCCGTAAAAGATGCTTCGGGATGTCAAGTTGAGCTAATAGCCGAAGTAAGGTCCACCGTGCTATTCACAGATATAAGAGATATCATTCAAACTAACTGTGCGATATCAGGATGCCATAATGGTTCTAGGTTCCCCGATCTGAGATCAGATAACAATATTTCTGCTCAGGCTTCAAGGATCATGTCGAGAACGGCAAGTAGATCAATGCCTCCTTCTGGAAGTGGAAGGTCTTTAAGTACTGAAGAGATCGAAGCCATCGCATGCTGGGTCAATGATGGGGCCCCAATCAATTAAATACTATGAAGAAGAAAATAATAATTGGAGTCGCTCTGTTTTTAGCAGTAGTAATAGGCTATACGCTTTATCAGCAATTTTTATCTACCGGGCCAACAATGGCCAAGCGAGATACAGAAGTGAAAACTAATGCTCAAGAGCTTTTCGAAGCCTTTGAAAGTGACGAAAGTGCTGCTAACAAACAATATTTAAACAAAGTGTTAGAGGTACAGGGTCAGGTGCTTAGTATGAAAAGTTCAGACACAGGTAAGTATTACCTGGAATTAGAAACTATGGGCTTTGGTGTTGTGAAATGTACCATGGAAGAGTCCTTTGATCCTAATGGAAAAGATTGGTCAGGTGAGATCATTAAGGTAAAAGGAGAGTGTCTGGGATACCTCCTCGATGTACAAATAGGCGAAGCCATCATAATAGAATGAACATGAAACAAATTGGAATAATAAGTTTATTGGTCTTAATGCTGAGTTTTCAGCTTAAAGGTCAAGGTCGTTTTCTAACTAGGGAAGGTCATATTAAATTCTTTTCTCAAGCTCCGATGGAAAATATTGAGGCACATAATTATAATGTACTCAGTGTCCTTGATCTCTCTCGAGGTCAAGTAGCGGTAGATATGCTCATCAAGAACTTCGAGTTTGAAAAGAAGCTGATGCAGGAGCATTTCAATGAAAACTATATGGAGTCAGGTAAAATTCCGAAGTCTACATACAAAGGTGCTTTTGTAGTTCCTGAAGGACTTATGAATGCCACTGATGGGACTTATAAAATAGATGTAAATGGAGAGATCTCTATTCACGGAGTTACTAAGCCTTTAAATCAGCAGATCGATTTAGTGGTTGAGAATGGTAAAATTTCAACTGAATTCGTGTTTAACGTGAAAGTTAAAGATCACGACATCAAGATTCCCAATATGGTAGTAAAGAATATTGCAGAAGAAATAGAAGTAACAGCCAATTTTACATATGAGCCTTATGAACGTTAGAAGATTAATTTTGTCTCTTTTCCTGATCACAGGATTAGGTTTCACCACTATTGCTCAAGATGATCTGCTAGATCTACTTGACGAAGAACGTGGTGAAACTACCAACTATGCTCAGGCTATATTTAAAGGTCAAAGGCTGATTAATGGTCATACAGTGGTCACTCGCAAAGCGAAAGAATTAGAGTTCATCATCTCTCATAGGTTCGGAAGAGTAAATGGAGGGATCAATGAGTTTTTTGGTCTTGATAATGCCAATGTGCGTTTCTCGTTGGAATATGGTTTGACTGATCGTTTTACGGCTGGTGTAGGAAGAAATTCCTTTGAAAAGGTTTATGATGGCTTCTTGAAATACAGACTTTTGAGACAATCAACAGGTGTTAAGAACATGCCCATCAATTTGACTTTATTCAGCAGCATGGCCATCAGAACTCAGGCAGAGCTGCAGTTTGATGTGGATGATTTTAACTCTAAGGTTTCTTATACACATCAGCTATTGATCGCTAGAAAGTTCAATGAGAATATTTCTTTACAAGTGGCGCCTACTTATGTGCATAGAAATAAAGTATTCGATGATCAGGAGAATGATATTTTGGCCTTAGACCTTGGCGGACGTTTTAAACTAAATCAGAGAATGGCCATCAATGTGGAATATGTCTATAGAATGACAGATGAATTAAGCACTGACTTCAAGGATTCTATTGGAGTTGGTTTAGAGATCGAAACAGGTGGACATGTTTTCCACTTGAGCTTTACCAATTCGCGTTCTATGGTAGAAAGAGGTTTTATCACCGAAACTACTGGCGATTTCTTCGATGGCGATATCCACTTCGGATTTAATATTTCTAGGGTCTTCTAGAAGAAATGAAACTTTAAAGAAAGCTGGAGGGTACTTGTATCTACTTCTCCAGCTTTTTTATTTTCGCAACTCGCAACTCTTAGCCCTATGCTCAGAACTCTAAGCTCTTATCTCTTTCCAATTCCTCCTTTCTTACTTATACTTGGAAAAAGTTTGACCATGAGGATTTTATCAATCACTTTTCTTTTCTGTCTATTCGCTATTTCTGCCAATGCTCAACTCGATCGCACAGAGAAAAAGCTGGCTTCTTGGGTAGATGAGCACAATGAGGAAGCGCTCACACTACTCAAGGACCTGATCAATATCAATTCAGGCACTATGAATTTTGAAGGGGTTAAGGAAGTGGCTGATGCGCTGATACCGAAATTTCAAGCGATTGGAATGGACTCACGTTTTATTGATGGAAGTGCATGGAACCGTGCCGGACATCTTGTGGCCAAGATACAAGGAGGGAAGGGGCCGAATATCCTTATGATCGGTCATTTGGACACTGTTTTTGAACCTGATAGTCCTTTTCAAGAATGGAGTCAAGTTGATGACAACATGATCAAAGGACCTGGTATTGCCGATATGAAAGGTGGCGATGTGATCATCCTTCAAACCTTAAGCGCATTGAATGAGCAGGGCTTGTTAGAAGATATGAATATCTGGGTGGTGATGACGGGCGATGAAGAACTCAGTGGTAGTCCGCTTGCTTTATCAAAAAAGGAATTGCTAGAAGCCGCAGAATGGGCCGATATAGCCCTAGGTTTTGAGAATGGTGATGGTAACTACAAAACAGCCAATGTAGCCAGAAGAAGCTCTTCAGGGTGGAAATTAGAGGTGACAGGTACGCCTTCACATTCTTCACAGATCTTCAAGCCTCAGATCGGAGCCGGAGCGATCTATGAAGCCTCAAGGATCTTGACTCAATTCTATGAAGAGCTGTCTGATGAAGAATTCCTGACCTTTAACCCAGGTAACATTGTAGGCGGTACAGATATCAGCTACAATGATAAGACTAACTCTGGAACTGCCTTTGGGAAGTCCAATGTGGTGGCAGAATCTGCCATTGTCACTGGGGACATCCGCTGTATCAGCATGGAACAATATGAAAAAGCCAAAAGGACCATGGAGCGCATTGTTTCTGAGCATTTACCAAAGACAGAAGCAAACATTACCTTCGATGAAGGTTATCCACCTTTTGCTCCAACCGATGGCAATTATGAATTACTAGGGAAGTTCAGCCAAGTGAGCCAAGACTTAGGCTTTAGTGAGGTTACACCTGTGAATCCTGCTGATGCAGGTGCAGCGGATATATCATTTACCGCCTCAGGCATTCAAATGGGAATTGATGGTATGGGAATGGGAGGTACGCAAGGTCATACCGTTAATGAAGCAGGCGATATCAGAACCTTACCTATGCAAACAAAAAGAGCTGCTGTGTTGATGTATCGGTTATTTAAGGGGTGGGAGTGACGTGAGATAATGATATATTTTTGTGTCATTATATCTTATGTAGATAATAAAAAAGTGTCATTATACCACAATGATGGTTGGCTAATGACACTTTTCACAGATTGATAATTGAATCAGAATTGACTCATCAATTCCCTTTGATCTCAATATTTACGTTGCCATTCATTTCTTCTTTCACAGTAATGGTTTCCGTATTCAATACTTGGTCTAGTTTGTTCAAGTGACCTTCTAATTCATCTGAGAGCTCTTTGAAAACCACATAAGCCGCATCGGTAGGGCGGGCCTGACCGCTTTCAACACTTCGTCTTAAAGAGGCCAATCGGTTGTTCAGCTTGATCGGGAAGTTCAGCGGATCCTGACCACTTTGGTTCTTTACCTGATAGAGGTCTTCCTCGATCACTGTTAACTGGTCCATGATGGAATTCAAATTCGCCTTCATGGCTTCATTGCTCTGCTTCAATACTTCTTCCCTGATCTTTCTGATCAGCATAACTGCTTCATTCGCAGCACTGGTCTTATCCCTGATCTGAATAGCTAAATCGAATTGCATTTGTAGATCTTCGGCAGTAATGCCTTCTAAATTTGGATCCATTTCATAGGTGAACTTTGTAGTTTTTACCTTTCCATCAGTAGTCATTCTTACTATGTAATCTCCTAATGGTGCTGTAGGTCCGCTTTGAGGTCTACCACTCCAAATGATCATGCCTTCAAAAACAGTTGCTCCAGGATATCTCATATTCCACTGGAAGGAATTGATCCCTTTTTCAGTAGGAGGGTTGGACCTATTTCTATCGCCTTTCTTTCCGGTATAGGATGTAATTAGATTACCCTCAGCATCCATAAACTCTATCGTCACGCTATCAGCATCTTCTGGTAAGTAATACTGGATATTCGCATTATATACTCCTCTGATAGGATTGGCTGGTTCAAAGAGTGTTACTTGGTTATTGGCTTTGATACCCGCTGCAGCTCTTAATGGTCTGATATCATCTAAGATCCAGAAACCTCTGCCGTGAGTTCCGAGCACCACATCATCGTTTCTCAGAACAAGGTCTCTAACAGGGGTGTCAGGTAAATTCAATTGCAGGGATTGCCAATTGGCTCCATCATTAAAAGAGATGTAAACGCCATGCTCAGTCGCTAAATAGAGAAGGCCTGGTTGTTGAAGATCTTCTCTGATGGCACGGGCAAAATGTCCATCCTTGATGCCGGTGGTGATCTTTGTCCATGTTTTACCATAATCTTTGGTCTTGAAAACATAAGGTTGGCGATCATCTACCTGATAGCGATTCGCTGCTAAATAGAGCGTGCCTGGGTTATGTAAAGACTCGTCTATGATACTTACCCTAGAAAACTTCGGTAAGTCTTTAGGCGTGATGTCTGTCCATTTTTTACCGCCATTTCTAGTAATATGTACTTTTCCATCATCTGAGCCTGCCCAGATGGTATTGACATCGTGGTTCGAGGGAGCTAGTGCGAAAACGGTTGCGTAGATCTCTGGCCCGTTCATATCGTTAGTAATGATTCCACCTGTTTCGCCTAATGTCTCTGGATCGGCATAAGTCAAGTCTGGACTGATCTTTTCCCATGTTTGGCCATCGTTAGTGGTTTTCCAAACATGTTGCGAAGTGGTGTACATGGTGGAAGGATCTAATGGAGAGAACATGATAGGGAAGGTCCATTGCCAACGTTCCGGCAAAGCACTTGAAGGCTCTCCTGAGAAGAACCTAGGATATACCTGAATATCTCGGTATTGGCCAGTTGCTCTGTTATAACGAGTCAATAAAGCGCCTTGGCTACCAGCATAGAAAACATCAGGGTCAGTTGGACTTTGAGTGATCCAGCCACTTTCTCCACCACCTACAGAGTAGTGGTAGCCATGACCTGGGCCTCTT
>CBFIDS010000038.1:0-53448 GCA_965661435.1 Roseivirga sp. | reverse complement strand
ATTGAAATATAAATGATAGAATACTTGATTTAATTCATCAGGAGAGTTGTTGGTGTATTCTAATTTTTGAACTCCTTGGAATCGATTTGTCTCTACATTCATATCGATTTCCATATAGTAGTTGGCATATTGTTGCCAACGGTCACTATCCTTTCGTGTCGCCTGTTCTTGTCCTACTAGGGTGGTAGTTACCCAACCCGTTAAGAGGAGTATAGCAAAAATTCGTTTTCTCATTTCTATTTCAGTTTTAAAGTTCGGAAATTATCAAAGATTGTTGTCAGCTACAAATCAATTGTTCTTAACGGAAACTTATCTCAGTTTGTACCTGATTTGAAACTTTACATCAGTCCGCTGATTCCCGCTTATTGTTTCAAGCCCCGTGCCAACTTCATCTCGGTCATAAAAAGTTGTCCTGGCGAATCTTACCCAAAGATCAACTTTTCGATTCATTTTATATTGGACTAAAAAGTAATTCCTAATTCCTTCTCCGCTATATGTGGGTATTGAAAAAGCATAGAGAACATCTCGTTCATAGGCATACTGCCTGTTATTGGCGCCTTCTGTATCGAAAATGGCAATTCTCCCACTGAATATCCACTTTTTTAAGGTGTAAACAGCATCTTGAATAAAGGCATAACCATTATTTTTTTCGCCTAAGATCTCAAAGTCACTGAATTGCACTCTCGATTTGAGTCGAAGTTGATCATTAACTTGGTATTCAAAATTGGTTAAGACTTGCTGTTTTATTCCAGGTCTGACGATAGTACTGCCATCAATGGGGGTTTTTGTATTTTCTTCTTTAGTCTTCTTCCTGTATTGAAGGTAGGTCTTGACTTTACTGGATGGTATATAGTTTAGCCGCAAGAGATAATCGTTTCCATCTGAAGGAGCGTTGACCCTAAACCTTAACCAAGGAAAGCGAAAAGTGTCATAGTAAGCAGTTAAATAGAATTTTCGATTGAGTGTGTATTTAAACCCCCAATAAATTCCTCTTTCATTAATGTTTCTGCTTCCTTCTGAGAAAGAAACCCCACGGAGGGCATGAAAATCCTTCGAATAATTTCTGAAGACCATCACAAAATCAAGTCTTGGCGATAGGGTGGATGTAAAGCCGAAAAGTCCTCCTGTACCGCCACTTTTAGAAAGGCCAGCTTCTCCGAAAAACCTAAACTGTTCGATGGAAAAGTTGGTATAGAGGCTGGCATTTGAGTTGTTTGTGCCAGAGAACTCGAATTGATTGTAAGGTTGATTGCTTCGTTGGATCGGCAAACTGAATGAGTTGGAGTTAACGACTACACCTAATTGTGTCCGTTCATCGAATTTCACATTTAAATTGGCGCCAATTAATGTTTCAGTGATTTGTCTTTTCCTTGCGATCTCTGTTGAAGTTCTGTGAAAACCTATGGTTTGTATAGAGGAGAAGTATTCTTCGAAAGTATCTTTATCTTGGCGAATGGTGGCATCTTGATTAAGTTTAGAGGCAAACGCTGTGATTTCTACTTTGTCGCTGAGATCGTATGTTGCTGCTGCTCCTCTGAGAAAACCACCCTCGATGACTGAAGTATAGGGTCTAATGCCCAAATTTACCCGTTCTATAGCATTGATGGTTTCGGATCCTTTTCCAATTCCGAAACCTGCTCCAAATAAAAGACCTTGACCAAATTGTAACTGAAAATCGCCAAAAATGATCTTCCTGAAACCTTTGTAGTTTTCAACCATAAAATGAGCAGACCAATAATCCATACCGAATCTTTTGGTATTCGGGTCCCAAGTAAATCTTTCCCCTGCGTCAAGTTCCGTTGTCAATCCGATGCTAAAGTCTCCGGGCTTTGAGACTCTATACCGCAAATAATGTTTGCTAGGTCCTCCTGCATATCTAGAATCATTAGGGTCTTCAGGATCAGAATAGCCTCTTTTGTCCTCAAGTGTTCTTTCGAATCGATAAATCAAATAGTTGTTTCTTTCATTAATGATTCGTTGAAATAGAGGTCTGCCATCTTTCAAAAGATCATTTGGATCGACAGTTACGAAGGGAAGAAGTTTTTCGATAGTCGGAAACTCTAATCCAGGCACTAACTGAAGTTCGAATAGAGTTAGAAATTTTCCATTCTTCTTAATATAGCTTTGAATGGAATCTATTAGAGGATCAGAAAGTATGTAGAGCCCTTTTAGTTCTTTTACTGAAGCAGAATTGATATCTATGGGATTTTCATAAAGGAGTAAAAGCCTTTCATAGAGATCTTCATAGTTCAAAGACTGTTCTTGAAGGTTGAATAAGGATTCTATGAAGGATTCAAGATCGAAGTTCTCATTATGTTGTGCTAAGGAATTTTTCGAATGGAAAATCGAAACTAACAGCAGGAATATGAAGGTAAACCTTTTCATCAATCATGGATCTGATAGCCTAATCCAAAATTATGAGTGGCACCCGCGCTTCTGTTGGAGCTTATTGCATAGTCTATTTTGAATTTGCTGAATTTAAAGCCTGCACCAAAAGAATGTCGATTCGTTTGAGTAGAAAACCCCGTTCGCAACCATAAATTCTCTATCAGGTTATAGGCCAAGCCTAACCTTAAGTCCGGAGCGTCTTGTACATTTTTTTCACCTTCAATAAAGAGGTTAAGGGTTTCTTGCGGTCGATAATTGAGTGATAATCTAATCAAAGTAGGTACTCTTTCTTGGCTTCTAAGAGCTATTACTGATTGTGTGAAATTATAGACATGGGCTCCAAAGAATAATTGAGGAGTAAACTCTGCTAATACTCCCATTTCAGCTACAAAAACTGATCTCTTACCGAATCCATCGATGTTATATTGAAGCATATTGGCTTTAACCCCAAGGCTCACTATGCCGATCTTCTTCGCGAAGCCCAAACTTGCCATTTGGTTGCTAAAAAGGTCATCTCCAAATCTATATACACCAAAGGATGCATTTGCCCACTGTGTATCTAAATTCACTGCTGCAACAACGGTATTAAATGGAGGGAAATTGAAAATAGTCTGGTGCGAGACTAATGCAGATAAGCCGGTGTTAGCCGTAAGGCCTGCCGGGTTATTAAAAATGGACCATTCATTTGATGTCGATGCAGAAATACCTCCTAGCCCTAAAGAAATTGGCCCTTTAGGTGGTACACCAACAAACTGACTAAAGACGTTAGTGGAAAAAATGAAAAGAAAAGATACCGTAAATATTGTGTGCAAGTTCTAAGATAAAAATATCTCAGATATGATAAAAGACCAAAAATTAAAACGCAGACCTAAAATTAACAAAAAAGCCTGTTTCTCCTTGTCTGTTCAAACTATACTCTAGCCGGATAACAAAGTCATAAAAAGTGACTACGTCTAATCCTACCCCAATGCTTCCAATCAACTCATTGTTATAGAAATCATTATCATTATAAATTAGAGAATTACCTGCAAATCCTGTATCCATAAATATTTTTAAATAAAAGGCATAGGGTAATGTCCGAAACTGATCGATAATACTATTCGGATTTAAATTTTTAACTCCTTTCAGCAATTGAAACCTCAGAGAGGATCTATATGAGCCAAGAAAGTCACTTTCAATTACATAGCGTTCGTAGCCTCTGATAAAGTTTGGATTATAACCGAATCCTGACCTCACTAAATATGGTACTTCATCTGCAAGTGCTTTATATAAATTGAATGAGTTAGCCCAGAATAGCTTTTTACTAAGTTGGGTGTAAGTTGAAAAATCAATACTTGAACTTAGAATATCGATGTCATCAAATACTCCCAAACCGGTTTGCCTTAATGAGGCTGAAAAGCGTGAACCGGTGAGGGGATAAGCTTGATAATCGCGTCTATCGTGAACAAATGAATAAAAGAAAGTAAAGTACTCTTGTAAAATGGAATTATTACCAAAATACTCACGATTAAGATTAAATACAGTATCTGCTATTGAACTTCTACTATAACCTGTACTAAAAGTGTGTTGATTATAGAATGATGGTCTATAGGTGATGGCTCCGGAAGTTGAAAAAATGCGTCTAATTGTATTTTCACTTTCAATAAATTGAATTCTATGCCTATCAGCCCCATAGCTAACAGCTTTATTAGTTGAAAATGAAGTACTTATACTCAGACCAGTAGTTTGTGCTTTATTGATATATGGGATTGTATATCGAAAGCTATATTGTTTGGTAAATCCAAATTGGGTCTTAAGAACTAATTTGTCATTCCGTCCTGAGAAGTTTAAGTGAAATAATTGCATTCCATAATTCACTCTTGAGAAGTCTCGATTTTGATTGACCCACCATTCAGTAAAGTTTCTGTCTGCCAATCGGAATACCGGTACTGGGAATATGTACCATCTCTCTTGAACACGTATCAATACTTCAGCGTGATTTTCATCTAAAAAGAGTGGGATTATTTCTGCCTTGTTGAATAAAGTAGTGTTGAAGAGTTTTTGCTGATCGAGTTCTACTATTTCTTTGAAGTCTTTGAACTTGATGGTTTGACCCTCTTCGAAATTTAACTCTCTAAGTATGATCGATTCGAGGGTTTTTTTGTTTCCTGTTACATAGATCTTTCCAATTGTAACCTCAGTATCTGGTTCAATATCTGGCATGCTTTGAGCATCGTTACTTTGCTCAAAACAGATAAATAAGGTTACTAAAAGGGTTAGATTGGAAAACTTCTTCAGCACGTTAATTACCCACTTTCTTCGATATTACTATGACTCTTATGATGATAAAAACCCCTATTAGAACCAATGGAATACTTAAAATTTGACCCATGTTATAGGTCATATCATTTTCAAAGGCTACTTGATTTTCTTTGAAGATTTCATGAAACCATCTTAATCCAAAGATCCAGATCAAGAATAACCCAAACAATAGACCTTCAGGTGTTTTGTCTTTCCATTTATACCAGATGGCTAAAAGGATTAAAAACAAGATCAGGCAAGTGCCAGATTCGTAAAGCTGTGCAGGATATCTTGTTACCCCCCAAGTATGGATCACGGCAGTTAGGTATCTATCATCATTTAATTCAAATTCATAGGAAAGAGGTTCATTGGGTTGAGCATAATGCTCTTGAACCGCACCATTATATACAAGGATATTCCTAACATTCTGATCAATTATCAGACTTGCCTGTTCTTCTGTGATCTGTCTGTTTTCGAATATTACCGTTAGGTCCACTGGGACAATTCCAGGCTCTAATCTTTCATCAGAGTCTCTTTTAGATGCTTCGGCATCCTCAATCCCAATGTTTGAATCTTCAATATATTCTTCTGCTACTCGCGCGAAAACTACTCCATAATCTGAGTCAGTGGGTTTTCCTATGATCTCTGAATTGACAAAGTTTCCGAACCTGATAAATGCTCCTGCAAGAGCAACTGTGATTACAATTCTGTCTATGATCCAAAGGTAGCTTTGTCCTTGTCTTCGTTTCTTTGTGAATTTAATTGGGATGATAGATTTTCGAGTGCTGACAACGTAGTTGCTGTAAAGATACAATGCTATTGGTATAGCTATAGCAGCTCCATGACTGGCAAGTCCGCCTTCCCAGGTTCTGAAGAAAAGTAGTGGATCTGCTAAAAATCTATCAGGTTCATAAAATGCTAAATGTCCAAATCTTGCACCTATTATGGTCGCAAGGATCATATGGACTGAAAGAGTATCTACATTTTGAGGGTCTTTACCTTCCTTTTTGAAGATATTGACCATGATCTGGTAACCAAAGATAAATCCAGCTGCGAATAACACACTGTACCATACAGGAGGTTGAATACCTTTGATGATCTCTCGCATGGGGTCCCAGACGAAATAAGATAAAAATATCAGTTGCTGCATGGAGCAAATATATACGAATTGAATGAAGGTCTTAAATTGAATGCCTAGAAAGAGAAGTAGAAATTGATTTTGTTTTACAATTCTTCCAACTCTTCTATAAATCCTGCGGAAAGTATTGGGAACCTACACCAGGTTCTTGGATCGACATTAAATTCATCAAGATGAAATGCTGGAGCAAGTCTTTCTCGTTTCCATTGATTTCTACTCCAGAGGCTATAAAATTTTCTAATATGCTCCTTCAATAGAGATTCAGATTCGAGATTTAAGGTTTTCAGTTGATCAAAAACCTCCAGTGGCGATTGATGATCCCGAATGGCTAATCTCTCAATTTCCAACATAATGCTATATGGCATCAGATCATCCTCATCAGTCTGTTTTTGATCCTTTGGCCTTAATTCAGCTGTTGGAGGTAATTGGTTGATGTATTTCAAGCCTATATAGCCTAATTCTTTTTCAGCAAAATGAAGCCATTCTCTGATAAATACTTTATCGACTGATGAAATAGGGGCTAAGCTTCCGCTTGTGTCTCCATCCATTGTGGCATATCCAACATCTCCCTCACTTCTATTTGAAGTAGTAAGTAAAAGAGTCCCCGTTAAATTGGTCAGCATCCAAATAATAGGGCTTCTTGAACGTGCTTGTATGTTTTGTAAGGCTAGATCATCTTGTTTCCAGGTCAATTTCCTACCGAGAGCCTTTTCTATAATGTTGGTATTGGAATCCACAGTAGAATCAATTGTCCATTGATAGAACTGCGCACCAATAGATTCTGCTAAGAAACTGGCTGCGTTCAATGTGGTCTCCGATGAATTGACAGTGCTTTGATAAGCTGTGTGAAAAATTGAATTAACAATTTCTTTCTTAGACTCTGATTTGAGATTAATTGAAGGGATCTTTTCAAGAAATTCTTGAAATCCGAGTTCATCTACACCCCTGTTGACCATCTCAGCCACCATAACGGCACAGGTTGCCGAATCAGCGCCCCCACTTAAAGAAAGTGTATAACCTTTAGTTCGACTCTTTCTTAAATAGTCGAAAAGGGCCAAGCTGCAAGCTTTTGGAAATTCAATTTCTTTAATTTCGACTGGTGCAATTATGCTTTCATCAAGTTCAGTAGTCTGATCTGGGTAAAAATCCCCAAAGATCAGTTGAAAATCTTGAAAACTGAGAAGTTCATTGCGCATTAGAATTTTACCCCTTTGTGCCAAAATGATCTCACCATCGTAAATCATCCTTCCAGCTTCGTTGCCTAAGAGATTAGCATATAGATAGGTGCAATTAAAACTTTTTGAAGAATCTTCAACAAGATCTATCCTGTCTTTGGTCTTTTGCATTGCAAAATGACTAGCGCTAGGATTCAAGATGAGGTTTACATCTCTTTCTTTAAGTTTGCAGGCGGGTCTAGCTTGGCCTCTCCATGCATCCTCACAGATCTCTATTCCTATCTTCCAATCTTCAAATTCGAAGGTAAGGTCGCCAATAGGATAGTTTTTATCACCGATCTCTATCTCTTTTACTAAACCAATTGGCCATGGATTGAACCATCTAGGTTCATAGTGAACTCCATCTAGGGCCATAAATTGTTTGGCATATACTCCTTTGATCTCCTCATCTTGAGCAATGAGACAGCAGTTATAAAGAAGGCCATTGTGTCTTACGGGTATATTGAATGTGGTTAATATTCCTTTGGTAAGGGATACTAATTCTGGAATAAAGGACATGGCCTTTTTAGGTAGCCAATCACTGAGAAAGAGATCTTCACAACCATAGCCTGTAACCGAGAGCTCAGGTAGGCAGAGAATCTCGACATTTGCATTTTGAGCACTTTTTAAAATAGCCTTAATCCTAGAAATATTTCCTTTCCAGTCTAGTGGGGTTTGATTGACAGTAGCACCGGCTATTCTGTATTTTCTCATTTATCCTCGAGCTCTAATTTAATACAGGCTTCTCTAGCAGCATCTTGCTCAGCCTTCTTCTTACTCAAACCATGACCTTGAGCAATAGTTTCATCATCGATCTTTACTTCTATAATGAATTCTTTATAGTGACCCTTATCAATCGTTTGTTTATGTTCAAATACCGGTGATTTAGAATGTTTTTGAGTCCACTCGATGAGTTTGCTTTTGTAATTTTTGGTAGTGCTAATGATTTCATCAAGGTCAAAATGTGGCAATATCAGTTTGTTCAGAATGAATTTTTTGCACTTTTTGAATCCCCTATCTAAATATACTGCACCAATGACGGCCTCCAAAGTATTACCATAAATAGACTTATGTGAATTGGGAGTCTTTCGCTTTCTATCGAATTGGACTATTTGAGGCACTCCAATAGTCCTGGAAACTTGATTGAGACTATCTCTGCTCACTATTCTGGAGCGGATCTCGGTTAAAAAACCTTCGTCTTTAAAAGGGAATTTTTTGAAAAGGTATTCAGCTACAATGGCACTTAATATTGCATCTCCTAAATACTCAAGTCGCTCGTTAGATTCTTTGAAGCCTCTCTTGACAGATTTCGCAACGGAGGTGTGTTGAGAAGCTATTTGATAAGGCTTTAAATTAAAAGGCTTATAACCCGTTATCATTTTGATAGAGGCTATAAGCTTTTTTTCTTCCTTATTATGATACTTAAATACGGACGCTAGTCGGTTAAAGAAGAACCGCACGTTCAATCAACTTTTCTAAAAACAACTGATGTATTGTGTCCACCGAAACCAAATGTGTTACTTAATGCTGCATTAATAGTTCTTGTTTGAGCCTTATTGAAAGTAAAGTTCAATTTAGGATCGAATCTATCATCATCAGTAAAATGGTTAATGGTAGGCGGTACAATCTGCTTTTGAATTGCCATTATGCTTGCAATTGCTTCTATGGCTCCAGCAGCACCTAGCAAATGGCCAGTCATAGATTTAGTTGAACTGATGTTCAAGTTGTAAGCATGGTCACCAAATACTTTTTTAATGGCAACAGCTTCTGAAATATCACCTAATGGTGTAGAAGTTCCGTGAACATTAATGTAGTCTATTTCTTCCGGTTTCATTTCGGCATCCTCAAGAGCATTGATCATCACATTCGTTGCTCCAAGTCCTTCAGGATGAGGAGCTGTAATATGATAGGCATCAGCCGACATTCCACCACCGACAACTTCTGCGTAAATTTTGGCGCCTCTAGCTTTCGCATGTTCATATTCTTCAAAGATCAAAGCTCCAGAACCTTCTCCCAGAACAAATCCATCTCTGTCTTTATCGAATGGTCGTGATGCCGTTCCTGGCGAATCATTTCTCTCAGATAGGGCTTTCATTGCATTAAAACCACCCATACCAGCTTCCGTCACTGATGCTTCGGAACCACCTGTGATCATTACATTAGCTTTACCTAATTTAATATAGGTCATGGCATCGATCATAGCGTTGGTGGCAGAAGCACAAGCTGAAACTGTTACGAAGTTGGGTCCGTGAAAACGGTATTTGATAGAAATCATTCCCGAAGAGATATCAGCGATCATTTTTGGGATGAAAAAAGGATTGAACCTGGGTGTTCCATCACCTTGTGCAAATGATGTAACTTCTTCTTGAAAAGTTCTGAGCCCTCCAATTCCGGAACCCCATATCACACCTGCCTTTTCTCTATTGATTTTCTCCAAATCAAGACCTGAATCCTGGATAGCTTCTTCAGCAGTGATCATTCCATACTGCGTAAAGAGATCCATTTTTCTAGCCTCTTTTCTATCGAAATAGTTATTAGGATCGTAATCCTTTATTTCGCAAGCAAACTTGGTCTTGAATTTCTCAGGATCAAATTTTGTGATAGGACCAGCACCACTTACACCTTTGACTAAATTATCCCAGTATGAATTGAGATCATTGCCAATTGGTGTAAGTGCGCCTAAGCCCGTTACTACAACTCTTTTTAATTGCATAAGTGAGTCGTAAGTGAAATGTTATTGCTGAACGTTAGCTTCCAAATAAGATATGGCATCGCCAACAGTTGCGATGTTCTCAGCTTGATCATCAGGAATCGAAATGTTGAACTCTTTTTCAAACTCCATAATCAATTCCACAGTGTCAAGAGAATCAGCGCCAAGATCGTTTGTGAAGCTAGCTTCGGGAGTAACTTCAGAATCTTCAACACCTAATTTATCAATTATTATTCCCTTAACTTTTGATGCGATTTCTGACATTTTGGTTATTATTTAGTTTAAACTCGATGCAAAGAAATGCATTTCTAACCACTTGTCAAACAAAATTTTCAATCTTGTCTAAGGCGTTCAAAAGCGCTATTTTTGAGTCATATGGCAAAAAATCGTCTTCAGGTAGAATATGATTTTGATTTCCTCTTATTGGCTATCAATTCTAACGTTAAACCGTACAAATTGGCATGGTCTGTTAATAATGTCTTAGGAATTGATTTGGCAAGAGATACAAATATTGAAATTGGTTTTAAAGATGAGAAAAGTCTAATGATTCAGAATTTCAAGGATTGCAATGAGTTTAGGACCATTAGACTGTTAAGGAATAGAGCAGAGGATATCGATAGTGCATTCAATGCTTATTTGTTACCTGAGCTGAAAAACTTTGATTATTTCATTCTTTTGGAAAACGAATCCAATACTTTCGATGAGAATGCTTTTATAAGCCAAATCAAAAAAATACCTTTCGTTCAATTTAGTACCAACATCAACGTTCAGACACTAAAATCTAAAGATAATTTGATCTTCTGATATGGATCACAACCAACCTTCAAAAAGGGCCAAAATAGTAGCTACAGTAGGTCCAGCTAGTCAATCAAAAGAAGTTTTAACACAACTGATAAAAGCAGGAGTAAACGTGTTCAGACTCAACTTCTCCCATGGAGAACATGAAACTCATGCGGAAGTAGTCCAACGAATTCGTCAAGTAAATGAAGAATTAGGGACCTATGTTTCTATTCTGCAAGATTTACAAGGGCCAAAGATCAGAGTTGAAAAAGTAGAGGAGGGTGAAGTTTTCATTGAACCTGGGGAGGAGTTGGTGATCACTACAGAGAGTTTGCTTGGAACTTCCAAGAAAGTAAGTACTTCTTATCAAGACTTGCCAAAGGATGTTCAAGAAGGCGATGTTGTTTTAATCGATGATGGGAACCTAGAGCTATTTGTTAAGCAAGTTAAGGGTGTAGAAGTAATTTGTGAGGTAAAATATGGCGGTTCGTTAAAGTCTCGAAAGGGTATCAATTTGCCATTCACCAAAGTATCTGCTCCTGCGTTAACAGAGAAAGATATAGAGGATCTTGAATTCGGAATTTCTCAGGATGTAGATTGGATTGCACTTTCTTTCGTAAGATCTGTAGAGGACATTCAGGATTTAAAGAATAGAATTAAAAAGTCAGGCAAAGATATTCGGGTTGTAGCGAAAATAGAAAAGCCTGAAGCCCTTAAAAATATTGATGAGATCATCGAAGCGTCAGATGCACTTATGGTAGCCAGAGGAGACCTAGGAGTAGAGATCGTTATGGAAGAAGTGCCTATGGCGCAGAAAATGATGGTTGATAAGTGTAACAAAGCTTCTAAACCTGTCATTATCGCAACTCAAATGATGGAGAGTATGATCTCTAATCCTAGACCTACTAGGGCAGAGACCAATGATGTGGCAAATGCTGTATTGGATGGTGCTGATGCTATGATGCTTTCAGCAGAAACTGCCGCTGGTAAGTATCCTGTCGAGACAGTACAATACATGGCAAGAACTATCTCTTCAGTAGAATCATCCGCCAAGATCTATGATCATTTCTATGATCCGAATCCAGATAGCGACACTTTTATTAATGATAATGTCATGTTAGCGGCATCGAAACTTGGTGAACAAGTCGGGGCCCAGGCAATAACTGGTAATACTGTTTCGGGATATACTGCCTTTAAACTTTCTTCACACAGGCCTTTCGCTAAGATCTTCATTTTCACTCCTAATAAGAATCTTTTGACAAAACTTGGGTTGGTATGGGGAGTAGAAGGTTTTTTCTATGATAGCAAGGAATCTACTGATAATACTTTCAATGATCAGGAAGAGCTGCTTAAAAAAGCCGGAAAGCTTAGCACTGGGGATATTTTTATTACTACGGCAAGTATGCCTATTCACAGACAGGGGAGAACAAATACATTGAAGATCAACGTTGCTGATTAAGAATCAGCCATTTCAATTTTCAATCCGTCATGAGCAATTCTAATATGTTCGGGTAAGGAATCTTGTACTTCTTTGTGAGTGCCCATTCTATGGCTTAAGTGAGTCAAATATGTTTTTTCGGCACCAATTTTTTCGGCCATTTCAATAGCCTCTTCTAATGTCAGATGACTCAAATGCTTTGACTTTTGAAGAGCATTGATAATCAATACTTTGCTACCCTTAATTTTTGCTATTGATTCATCTGAAACGGTTTTCGCATCAGTGATGTATGTGAAGTTTCCGATCCTAAAACCATACACAGGGAGTTTATGATGCAATACTTCGATGGGGGTAAACTTAATACCTTCAATAGTCAATTCTTCTCCGCTTAGCTCATGCGTTTCAACTTGAGGAACACCAGGGTATTTCTTCTCGGTAAATACATAAGCGAATTCTTGTTTAAGCTGCGCTAGTACACGAGGATCTCCATAAACCGGCATATCCTTTTGTTGAAGAAAATTGAAGGAACGTATGTCATCCATTCCAGCTGTATGATCCTTATGCTCGTGCGTAAAGAGCAGTGCATCCAGTTTCTTGATTCTTTCTCTTAATACCTGCTGCCTAAAATCCGGACCCGAATCTATGATAAAGCTCTTGTCATTGACTGCGATATGAATGGATGATCTTAGTCTTTTATCTCGGAAATCCAATGAAGTACAAACGGGACAATCGCACCCTATAACCGGAACTCCTTGAGATGTGCCTGAACCTAATACGGTTACAATCACAGTTCTAAGCTGGTTTGAGAGAGTTCTTGAAATAGCTTGGAGTTCTTTTCGCTTAGTCTTTTGCGATCAATTTCGATTGATTTAAGTATGTCAATGAGGCAATTGACCTTACCTTCAGTAGTATAGTACTTATTTACAATGGCAATCTTAGTTTCATTTAAAAGACAATATCCCGATTTAAAACTGCCCTTTTCGTACCTCAGTACATAATCAGACTCAGAGAAAATATCTTCCAGTTTGTTTAAGAAATGCTTTGTGTACTTAATTGTCATATACCTTAATGAGTATACTTTTTAACCAACTCTATTAATTTATCGTAGTCAAGCGGCTTTTGAATATATTCATTCATTCCTGCTTCAAAAAACTCTGCGACAGGTCTGTTCTTTGCGTTACCAGAGATTCCAATGATTGGAATATTTGCCTTTTTCCCTTTCGAGGCTCTAATTTTTTTAGTGGCTTCCAATCCATCCATCTTTGGAAGGTTGATATCCATAATAATTAGGTCATATTCTTCATCTTCAAACTTCTTTAAAACGGCTTCTCCATCCTTGGCGGACGTTATCTTGCAGTTTTCGAAGAGTAAGATCTTTTTTAGTAGATTCCGAATCACAGAACTATCTTCCGCAACAAGAACTTGCTTGAAGTCCAAATCAGTCATAATATCAGTCAAACTTTAATAGTCTTTGGTAGTCTCTAATCAGGAATTTAGAATACTCTATCAACTCATCTAATTCTAAATCAATAGATTGGAGTTTGTTCTTCTTGATTTGGTTCTCTAGCTGAATTGCCTTTGCAGAAAGGCCTACAAAACCGAAAGATCCAGAATTCCCTTTTATAGAATGCAAGATACTTAAAATTTCAGTGTAGTTTTTCGATGACTTTAAAAATGCTAAGGATTGGATTTCGGACTTAGTTTCTTCAATAAACTCATCAATTAAAGCTATTACTGACGGTTGGTCAGTAAAGTGAATAAGTTCCTCTATCACAGAATGATCAATATGTGAATCAATTGAGAGGGAATTATTTGAGCCATTATCAACTCCATTTTCTATCCAGAAATTTATAGTATTCAATAAAGCGTTAGGCTTAGCGGGCTTTTGGATAAAATCATGAAAACCAAAATCGATAACTTCACTTCGGTCAGCCAAACTTGAGAATGCTGTAATTGCTAAAATTGGACAAAAGATGCCAAAGTCTTCTTTGATTCTTTCATAACATACAAATCCGTCCATTTCAGGCATTTGAATATCTACAAGGATAAGATCTGGTTTGTTTTCTTTTAAGTAGTCTAAGGCATCTAAACCACTCGAAGCCAAAAAAACATTTATATTATTATTAGAAAATACCCTTTTTAGATAATTTCTATTGATCTCATTGTCATCAATGACCAATACTGTGTTTATTGAATTTTTCATGCAATAGGTCAATTATAATATATTTGAAACAGTTGAAGAAAAACACGCTGGAAAATCTATTTCTAATATGTCTAGTTGGCCCTACTGCTGTTGGTAAAACAGCAATGGGCTTAGATATTGCCAATAATTATAACGCTGAAATTATTTCTGCTGATTCAAGGCAGTTTTATAAGGAATTAGAGATCGGAACAGCTAAGCCTAATGCTGTAGAATTAGACCAAGCCAAGCATCACTTTATCAATTCCCTCTCTATAAATGATGACTACGATGTAGGTCAATTTGAAATGGAGGCTATTTCTTTGATCTCTCAATTACATCAAAGAAATCGAATAGTCTTGATGGTCGGAGGTTCTGGCCTATACGTAAATGCTATAATCAATGGGATAGATAAGTTTCCTGAAGTAAAAGAAGGTGTGCGTTCTCAGCTTAATGAAGAACATCTGGAATTCGGATTAACTCCTTTGGTTGATGAGCTTAAGAAGTTAGATCCCGAATATGCACAATCTGCGGACTTAAAGAATCCCCAGAGAGTAATTAGAGCTTTAGAAGTGATTCGATCATCAGGGAAAAAATTCTCATCCTTTCGCAATCAGTCTAAAGTAGTAAGGCCTTTTGAGGTGATTAAAGTAGGATTGGAAATGGGTAGAGAAACCCTTTATAATCGCATTGATAAACGAATGGACCTCATGATTGACGCAGGTTTGTTCGATGAAGCTAAAAAGTTTCTAAATCAGAAGGAACTCAATGCGCTTCAAACAGTAGGATACAGAGAAATATTCCCATACTTGGAAGGAAAATATGATTATGAAGAAGCAGTTAGACTTCTCAAGCGTAATTCAAGAAGATACGCTAAAAGACAGCTAACATGGTTCAAAAAAGACTCCAACGTGGAATGGTTCGAGCCTCATGAGACAAGTAGGATCATTAATTACATCGATGAGTCACTAAAAAGGTTTAAAGCCGAATACTGATGCCACTGCTTTGGCAGGAGATTTAGAAATAAATGAATTATACTCTTTTGATCTTACGTTTAGTGCCTTTGTCAATTCAGCTTGCTTATCATTATGAGCCTTTAATTTAACTGCTAATTCCTCTCCCTGAATTGCATTAATTACATTTTCAAAATCGCTCAAGAATTCCTCTTCTTTTTTAAAACTTTGAAATCGATCTGTTGATGTGCGCTTTAATTTATCCGCAAGTTTCATTAACTCTGACCTTGAGGAACTTTGTTCTTGCTCTAAGATCAGCTGTTTTCTTTCTCGATGGTTAACCGCCATTTGATCTATAATCGCATTGACATTTGCCTTTCTAGGCTTGATCTGATTGTAGGTGTAAATGCTGTAAAGTAATACTAAACCGAGTATTGCTACAAATAGTGGTAAAAAGCCCATAGTTAAGTGATCTGAGTTTGACCTAAATTTGGATGAAATAATATTTTTTTATCCTTATTTGCAAGAAGTAAGAGTGAGGAGCAAATAAAGAGCAAACTTTAACTGTGGCTGAAAAAGAGCTGAAACCAATATTGATCATTACCTATTACTGGCCACCTTCGGGAGGAGCAGGTGTTCAAAGATGGTTAAAATTCAGTAAGTATTTACCTGAATATGGCTGGAGACCCATCATTTTCACTCCGGAGAATCCTGACTTCGACCTAAAAGACCACTCCCTACTAGAAGATCTTCACCCTCAAGTTGAAGTGTTAAAATTCCCAATATGGGAGCCCTATAAGTTTTTTAAAAAGTTATCGGGTCAAAAAGAATTAAAGCAAGGTCAAGTCCTTGAAGATGGGCGTGGCAGCTTGTTGAAAGCATTTGCGATTTCGTTAAGGGGTAACCTATTCGTGCCTGATCCTAAAAGATTCTGGATCAAACCATCTGTTAATTATTTAAGAGATATTCTTGATGTCAATGGCATCAAACATGTAGTGACCACAGGCCCTCCTCACAGCATGCATTTGATCGGACTCAAATTGAAATACTTCAAACCTTCTCTAATTTGGATTGCAGATTTTAGAGATCCTTGGAGCAAGTGGGAGATTCTCCAAAAAATGAGAATTAGTCAATTCATTTGGAAAAAGCACCTGCGGCTTGAGCAAGAAGTTTTAAAAGCCGCAGATAGTCTTTTGGTTACAAGTCCTGGTGCAGCTAGTGAGTTCAATGAACTTGGAGCAAGAAAGATCAAAGTTATTACCAATGGGTTTGATCAGAAAGACTTTGCTGAGCATGAAAATAATAGCAGCAATGAATTATTTCAGATAAGTCACATTGGCATGTTAAATGAGCAAAGGAGCGCACCAAAACTTTGGGAGAAGATCAATCAGTTGATTGAAAAGAATTCGCAAAAAAGGATCAGAGTTCGTTTGACCGGTATCATTTCTGAATCATTGAAAAGGTCCTTGTTCAAATACTCTTCTTTGAAAGGAAAGCTTGAAATCACAGACTCTTTGCCCCATAAGGAGTTGTCAGCCGTATTTGCACAATCAGACCTTTTGTTGCTTGTTCAATCTAAAACAGATAGAAAACAGACCCAGTTGCCAGGGAAGCTATTTGAATATTTACAAGCTAAAAAACCAATTTTAGCTATCGGTGATATTCAAAGTGATATGGCTGAGATTTTGAAATATACAGATTCCGGAGAGTGTTTCAGTTTTGATGACGGTGATGGAATTGAGAATTTTTTGAATGCTGTGATTTTAGGTCAAAGAGCTTTTCAGTTCAAGAATATTATGACTTTCGATAGAAGCAGACTCACCAAGGACTTGTCGGATTGGCTATTTGAGTTTTAGCTTTTGAATCCCTTGATCGATCAAGCCATTAACTTCTTCAGATACCTTTAAGAGATATACTAGACCTATGAATATCATAGAAATCATTATTGACCTTATTGCTAGGTCAATTAATACGTTTGGAAGGTTGGAAAGAAAATAATTAGCTCCTAAGGCGATACCTGTTACCAATAGAAGTTTTAAAGTGGAGAGATCGAAAGGTTGAATTCCGAATTTCCACCAAATAAAAAAGAATTTGATCATGTTGAAGCTAAGCATTGCCAAGAATGAAGCAATTGCAGCACCTTCAATGCCGTAATTGGGTATGAGTTGTATGTTTAAGATAATGGTAAGAATGGCTAAAATTGCGACTGAGATCACGTTGAAACGATAATACCTCGACATAACAATGATCTGACCGTTGGCACCAAATGCCATGTCAGAAAGTTTTCCTAATCCAATGAATAGTACCACGTTAATTCCAGCTATATATGATTCTCCATTAGGGATCAAAGCATAGATATTATCCAGATTAGCATAGATGCCAATCAGTAAAAATGATCCTATGAGGAACTGATTGATTGATGTCTGCTTATAGAGCTTTTCTACTGCTTCCATGTCATCTTTTTTAAATGACTGGGCTAACAATGCTGAGCTCAGTTGATTAATGGCTCTTTTCGGCATTTCGATCACAATTCCGATGAAGAAGGCAATGGTATAAATACCTGTTTCATCGAGGCCTAATGCTCCACTGATCATTATACTATCTATTTGTAAAATGATCTGTGTTCCTCCTGCCCCAATGAGTGAGTAGAGGCCGAATTGTATGATCTGCTTCAAATCATTGGATTTGAGAAAGCTGAAATTGAATGACAGATTCAGATCGCCTTGCTTCCAAAAATATCCAAATAGACCAATCAGTGAGAGTCCAAAGGTTCCAATCAAAGAATAAATTAGACTGTTGAACCCAATGACTTCGAATCCAAATAGAACAATGGCCACCATCGTCAAAAGTCTTAGGCCAATATCCTTTAAAAAGGTAGATGCTGTGATTTTGAGAATGCTTCTTGAATATGCTTCAAGAATTTGAAACAGAATAATCAAGAAGGTGATGATAAGTGTAAGCTGAAAGTATTCAGTGAATAATGCAGATTCTCGTGAAAAATACTCAACGATCTGATTCTTGAAGATCAGTGTGACTATACACAATAAGACGAATCCGATTGTGCCACCGAAAAGCGCAGCAGTAAGGAATCCTTTTTCCTTTTTGTATTCAGGATAGAATTTGACAAAACTTTGAGAAGTTCCGACTTGACCGAAAGTGGCTAATAAGTAGGCAGAGCTTTGGACTAACCTAAATAATCCTACTTGTCCTGTGTCAAGAAAATAAGGGTAAAGTAATAATACATTAACGTAACCAATAGCCACTCCTAAATAGGAGATGATAGATGATCTAATACTCTGTTTTATGACAATTCCCATTACGGTTTTCTCCAGATCGTAGTGTCAGTTAAGCCTGTAGTTGTTTCGATCTTTGGCCACGATCTCAAAGCTTGATGCACCTTTTGATATCGCTTTCTTTCAGAGTTATCTAAAATTAGAATTCCTCCTGATTTTAATTTCTCAATTGAATTCAATGCACAAGTTCTTCTGGCTCGTCCATCAATGAGAATGAAATCAAAGTAGCCATCTTCATAAGATAAGATAAAGTTGGTATAACTTGTAAATACCTCATCAGAGATCGGGTATTCTTCTTTGGTGAAAAAAACTTGTTCTTCACTAGATAAGTGCTGTTGAGGGGCCTCATTCTCTGGTTTTACTAAATAGTATTCCACTTGGGGAAGGTCGGCTATTTTCTCTTTTACATTTTGATACCAATCTTCTTCGTGTTCAATACTGACATACTTTTCGAAAAATGGAGCAAAGTAGCTTGTGCTTCTGCCGCTTCCATATTCTAGTCCGTTAGAAAAATAACTGGACAATACATTCAGTATTTTGATTGCATCTGGACAAAGCCACGGCTCATTCGGGTGGTCTTTCTGATATTTGAGGTACCTGGATTTTATTAATGGACGTTTCAGTCTGTATCTAAGATAGGATAAGCCATCCTTCGGAGAAGCAGTTATATTCTTGTGAGCATAAGGTTTTTTCATTACCTCTGCCTTCACTTTTTCGAAATCTTCCAGACTGATTGACATAGAAGATTCGAAACTAAATAAAAGAGCGCATAATATTTTATTAGCTTTGGAATTTTAAGCGCATATTAAATCTCACACCATGCGTATTGCCTTTTTTTTAGATCAATCTTTTCCACCAGACTCAAGGGTCGAGAATGAAGCGTATTCATTGATCAAAGCTGGTCATGAGGTTCATTTATTCTCACTTAACTATAGGAATTTGAAACCTCCGAAAGAGGAGGTCAATGGGATTAAGATTTATCGAGAAAAAGCAAGTAAATGGCTATATAAGTCCTCTGCTCTCGCATATGATTGGAGTTATTTTCATGGTCAAATTAAAAAGCCAATTCGTCAATTCATTAATGAATTGCAGCCTGATGCACTACATGTTCATGATATGCTTATCGCTAAAGCGGTCATGGATGTTAATGACTTGCACTTTAAGCTGCCACTAACATTGGATCTGCATGAGAACAGACCTGAGATCATGCAGTACTATCCTCATCTAAAGAAGTTTCCTGCTAAGTTCTTAGTGAACATTGATCAATGGAAAGAGGCTCAACTAGAACTGATCAAAAGAGCTGATCATGTGATAATGGTTACTCCTGAGGCAATAGAGATAGCAATTAATGAAACAGGAGAGTCATTAGATAAATTCATCGCTGTGCCTAATACCATTAGCCCTGATATCTACTGGAATTATCCGATTGATAATAAAGTAGTAAGGAAGTTCAAAAAAGGCTTCGATATAGTTTATGTTGGAGATACGGGTCTTAGGAGAGGAACTGATACTGCAATAAGAGCCATGCAATTGGTAGCAAGGGAAATTCCGGAAGCACAGTTGGTGCTTGTTGGCAAAAGCACAGAGGACATATACCTCAAAGAATTAGTCGGTCAATTGGGGTTAAGTGCTCACGTGCTTTTTGAAGGATGGAAAGATGTATCACTGTTCCCTTCTTATATTCAAGGAGCTGAAGTATGTATTTCGCCTTTGCATAGAAACCTGCATCATGACACTACTTTGGCTAATAAGCTTTTTCAATACATGGCAGGAAGTAGGGCCATCGTAGCAAGTGATTGTCCTTCACAAAGAGCAGTATTGGATGAGACTCAAGCCGGACTCATTTTTGAGGCAGATAACCATGAACAACTAGGCAATTTGCTGATTTCACTCTATCAGAATCCTGCTAAATCAAGAATTCTGGGAGAGAACGGTCTAAAGGCAGTTCAAACAAAATACAATTGGGAGGAAACCTCCAAGGCTCTCTTAGATCACTATGAGTGATTTTAGTCTTTTTTTAGACTGACATAAACACTTACCAAGAAAAGCAGAAGCGTAAGAATACTAAACACTTGCATAATGGCACTTCCCACAGTGTAGATTTTAGGTTCAAATCTAAATTCAATGGTATGTTGACCAGCGGGAATATTTAAGGCTCTCAATATGTAATTCGCTCTAAGCATATCTACTTCTTTTCCATCAATAGTTACTATAAATCCTTTAGGATAGTGGATCTCTGAAAACACAGCGAATCCATCTCCAGTATTGGTTGACTGGTATTTCCAATAGCCCGGATGGTATTCTACCAACTCTATAGAACCATCTGTAGATGTACCAATATTTAAGGGAATTTCATTTTGATTAACTATTGCAGTTATACTTGGTGTATTTAGGTTTTTCGTACCATTAAACTCACCATCTGCATCATTCACTTTATAGAGTTCACCAACAAACCAAGCTGAGCCAAGAGCTCTAGGATTCGACATTACATCTTGTCCTCTAGGTTGAATGATAAACTTTGTGTTCATCATATTTAAAAGCGGGGTGGAGCTAAAATCAGGTATGCCACCGTTTCTTACATTTTGTGCAACACTTGTGAATTCCTGAATGATCCCATTGTCGATAAGTTCTTGATATCTTCTAATTCTTGCACCATGGTAGCCATGGACTAGATGATGATGATATGACGAAACTGCATTATAGAAATTCGCTCCTGCATCCATTGTCCGATCGCCTAAATCCTGATTTTCCAAAATAGATCGGTTCGCAGGTTTCATAGCAAAGGAATTGGATCGAAACGAACTGCTATAATTATTATCCGATAAGAATCTATTACTTACAATGATCACTTCTGAGATACCGATCCCTACAACACTTAGAACGAAAACGGTTCTTTTTACTTGCCCTTTCATGTGTAAGAATAGAACTAGTGCAAAAACAGAAATAAATCCGAATGCCCTTAATGTGTCTGCTATAAACAAGCTCTTACGATCGGCTTTGACAATTCTAGCAATCTCTTGAGGAAGCTGTGAATCGATGCCGCTTCTAAAACTAAAAAATGCTCCGGCAAAAACAGCAAGTAGTAATGCCAGCCCGGCAGTAGACCCTAGTGCGATCAGAAATTTCTTTTGGAGATCTTTATTCCATTTAAGGCTAACTAATTTCTCTAATCCCAACATGCCTAATAGAGAAATTGAAAATATAGGAAGGACCATAGTAAAGGTCACAGATCTGAATTTATTATAACCAGGGAAGTAATCGAATAAGAAGTTATTGAACCAAGGTAAATTACGTCCATAGCTTAGGAAAATACCCAACACTGTAATAGTCAAAAGCCAGATCACATACTTTCTTTCAACAAGAATACAACCTAAGACAAATAGAAATACCATGATGGCTCCTGCATAGTAGGTTGTAGGAGATTCTTTTCCCCAATAGGTGGGCACCCTATTTAAGTACTGTTGTATCTGAACCTGATTCGCTCCATTTTTAATAAGGAAATCAGCTAATTCTGAATCTGCAGGGAATGGACCGTTTCCTCCAAGGGCATTAGGTATAAAGAGGGTGAAAGGGTCCCAGATTCCGTTAGAATATTGGAATGCATAAGTAGACGAAAGTCCGTCTTCATTCATTTCATCATCTACTTGCTGTGTTAATTCAGAAGCTCCTCGGTTGGAGTATTTCCCATACTCATAAGTAGCATAGAACTCACCGAAAAATGTACCAATTGCTAGAACGGCCGCTAATACCAAGAGCCCTAGCCTTTGGGTAAATACTCTTAGCTCGCCACTTTTGAATGCGTAGATCAACTGGATCAAACCATAAACCCCTACTAAAAAAGCTAAGTAATAGGTGATCTGCAGGTGGTTAACCCGAAGCTGCATTGCTAATGCCAAAGTGGTTAAACTAGCGCCAAGCCATTTATTTCTGCTAAAACATAAGTGTATACCACCCATAACCATTGGAATAAAGGAGACAGCCGAGATACGGGCATTATGGCCAGCAGTTAAGCCAATGATATTGTAGGAAGAAAGACCAAAGGCTACAGATCCAATTAAGGCCAAATAAGGATTCACCTTGAAGCATAAAAGCATGATGTAGAAAGAAACCATACTGATAAAAATGATTCGAACAGGATGAGGTAATCCTAAAGCGTAGATAGCATGTGTGTATTTGATCAGCTGGTTGCCCCATTTAACACTGATCAAGTACGCAGGCATTCCGCCAAATATGGAGTTCGTCCAAAGACCTTCTTCACCAGTTTGATTTCTATATTCTACCAATTCTTGAGCACTAGCTTCCCATTGAACAATATCACTTTGGTTTAAACTTTGATCATCAAAAAAAACCGGATTAAAGAATGAAACAGTGATAATTAGAAAAATTCCAACAGCTAATAAGTGTGGTAAAACGTCCTTGGCAAAGTTGATCTTCTTCATTAGGGATTGTCAGTTTAGCTCACAATATCCTCATAAGGTGTAGAATAGAAAAGTATAAGACTCAATTTGTCTCTTTAACTCTTTTGAATGGCTTTTTAAGACCATAAAAATGGCTATTTTTGCAATCCAAAATCCAGAAGAAGCATGTTCGAAAATTTAAGCGGGAAGTTAGATAGGGCTTTTAAGACCTTAAAAGGTCAGGGACAGATCACAGAGATCAACGTTGCAACTACGGTTAAGGAAATTAGAAGAGCCTTGATCGATGCTGACGTTAACTATAAAGTAGCGAAAGATGTCACAGATGGCATCAAAGAAGAAGCCTTAGGCAGAGATGTACTTATTTCAGTATCTCCAGGTCAGTTGCTCATTAAGATTGTTAATGAGAAGCTAACTGAAATGATGGGGGGTAAAAAGGTGGACATGACCCTTGAAGGTGATCCTGCAGTTATCCTTATCTCAGGTCTACAAGGTTCTGGTAAAACTACATTCACCGGAAAGCTAGCACGAATGCTCAAATCCCAAGGCAAGCAAGTATTGTTAACTGCCTGTGATATCTATCGCCCAGCTGCGATCGATCAGCTGAAGGTGCTAGGTGAACAAATAGATGTAGAAGTCTATGCTGAGCCAGAGAACAAGAATGCCAAAGAGATTGCACAAAATGCAATCAAACATGCCAAAGCAAATGGCAAGAAAATTGTTATTGTCGATACTGCTGGTCGTTTAGCGGTTGACGAACAAATGATGCAAGAGATCGAGGGTTTGAAGAGTGCTTTGAATCCATCTGAAACATTATTTGTGGTCGATTCAATGACAGGTCAGGATGCTGTAAATACAGCCAAGACCTTCAACGAACGTTTAAACTTTGATGGTGTAGTACTAACCAAACTAGATGGTGATACTAGAGGTGGTGCCGCCCTATCCATTAGAAGCGTTGTAGACAAGCCTATCAAGTTTATCTCTACTGGTGAGAAAATGGAGGCTATTGATGTCTTCCACCCAGATAGGATGGCCAATAGAATCCTTGGAATGGGTGATGTGGTATCCTTGGTAGAAAAAGCTCAACAGAGTTATGATGAAGACGAGGCGAAGAAACTCAATAAGAAAATCCGTCAAAATAAATTCGATTTTGATGATTTCCTTTCTCAATTGGAGCAGATCAAAAAGATGGGTAACCTAAAAGATCTAATGGGTATGATTCCAGGAATGGGTAAAGCCTTGAAAGGACTAGATATTGATGATGATTCATTTAAACCCATAGAGGCAATCATTCGATCTATGACCAAAGACGAGAGAGCTAATCCTGAATTGATGAATGGAAGCCGTAGAAAACGGATTGCAGATGGTTCAGGGACTTCAATTCAAGAAGTGAATAACTTAATGAAGCAATTTGGAGATATGCGAAAAATGATGAAAATGATGAATAAGACAGGAGGGAAGCGTGCTATGCAAGCCCTTTCACAAATGGGTGGTAAGAGATAATCTGCGAACAATAAAAACTGTGAAGAAATAACTAGTCCTCCTCAAGCGAGGACTTTTTTATTGGGTGAAGTTTTTTAGATAATAAAGTTGTTACTCTTCATCTGTCGCTGGCTTAGCTACTAAACCTCTAGCTTCTTTATAAGATTCCCATTTGACCCAGGCTAACTGATTGTCATAATCATAGGTTTGGAAAGTTAACTTAAAGCGATGTCTGTCATCATCAAAGTAGCGAATGTCATTAGCGGCAAACGTCATGGTGCTATCCATCTTTTTATTGACCACATATTCTATATCGGTTTCTTCTCTTTTCCACTTTAAAGTGTAATAATCAATGTTTTCATTAATGCGAAGTTTACCATTCTTTTTAACCAATACTTTTTCGTTCTCTAAAATCTTTTTATTGTGATAGTCGTTAATAAGAATCTTCGCAGCACCATATTTATTTAAGAATTCATGAGACTTATCTTCTCTGAGGTAAGCTTGAATCTTTACTAGAAGGCTATCAATAAAATAAAGATTGATGTCATCGATGAAGTAAGATTCAGCCAAATAATCTATTCTATCTAATCTATATATGGTGAATTCATCCGTATAGAATTCTCCGAAGTGTTTAAACACCCTAAGGTCGAGGTCATCCATGTGTTGATTTAGTTCCAAAGAAGCGAACTGGAATTGGTAATTAGGCATATCAATGAAAACCCTTGTCTTTGGCTCTTTCTTGATCTCTTTAACCTCGGGAAGAGGTTCTTTTTTTTCCGGTTCTTTCTCTGGGGCAGAACAGCCTATTATTGCTAAGCTGAATAGGGCTAGGAGATATTTTATGGATTTCAAAACTAAATCTTTCGTTAAAGAAAAAGGATATGCACAACAAAAGCAAATCCCTTACTTTGAAATAAGTAGGTGAATGATATTGTTCAAATCATCTTCAGAAGGATCAGTCAGACTCAGTTGTGGGTCAACTTGATGAGGGTTGTGGTTTTGCTTATGCGATTCCCAAACATGGGCAAGGTACCAAGAGGATTCATCTCCCCAGCGATTTTCATGGTTCCTTCTAGCTTTGAATGTGGCTTCATCTATCAAGAGTTCAATGATCAGGTGGGCTTTGCTACAATGTTCTTTAGAATGGCATACAAAGATCCCTTCAGCTATTACATAGTTATATTCCGATAGGCTCTTATCTAAAAAACGATACCATTTATTCCAATCTACTGATTTTGGATGTTCCCAATCTACTCTATCTCTTACGGTAGGAATTTTAGATTCAGGCTTTACAAAATCATCCTGATCCAAATGAACGGCATTATCAAGCCTTTGGCATAAAGAGGTTGCTAAGGAAGATTTCCCAGACCGACTGACACCAGCAATTAAAATAAGATAGCCCATAAATAAAAAAGCCCTGACGTTACCGGCAGGGCTTCAATTTAAATCATTTTCGCTATTTGTACATAACTGCATCAACAGCTTCTAAGGTTCGCTTCACATTTGGAAGGATGGCTTCTATTAGAGTAGGAGCATATGGTAAGGGTAAGTCCATACTGTTCACTCTTTTGACAGGTGCATCTAGGTAGTCAAAAGCATCTTTCTGAATATTGAAAGCAATATCGGCAGAGATAGAGGCTAATGGCCATGCTTCTTCCACAACCACAAGTCTATTGGTCTTTTTAACAGATTCAACGATTGTAGCGTAATCTAGAGGTCTCACAGATCTAAGGTCGATCACTTCTGCATTAACACCATTCTTAGCCAATTCTTGAGCTGCTTCGTTCACTACCTTCATCATCTTACCAAATGACACAAGTGTTACGTCAGAGCCTTCTTTAACGATATGGGCCTGACCAATTGGTAGCAAATATTCTCCTTCAGGCACTTCACCTTTGTCTCCATACATTAACTCAGATTCCATAAAGATCACAGGATCTTCATCTCTGATAGAAGATTTTAATAGTCCTTTTGCATCGTGTGGGTTAGATGGTACTACTACCTTTAAACCAGGGGTGTTAGCATACCAGTTCTCAAAATTCTGAGAGTGCTGAGAAGAAAGCATTCCAGCATTTCCGGTAGGGCCTCTAAAAACAATAGGTACAGTAAACTGTCCTCCAGACATCGACATCATTTTAGCAGCGGAGTTGATCACTTGATCGATAGCAACTAAAGAGAAGTTGAATGTCATGAATTCGATGATCGGTTTAAGACCATTCATTGCAGCTCCGACTCCAATACCTGCGAAGCCTAATTCAGCGATTGGAGTGTCTATAACTCTGTCTGCACCGAATTCATCAAGCATGCCTTGGCTTACTTTATACGCACCATTGTACTCTGCAACCTCTTCGCCCATAAGAAAGACTTTTTCGTCTCTTCTCATTTCTTCATTCATGGCTTCTCTAAGTGCTTCTCTGAATTGTATCTCTCTCATCGAATTCTGTTTTTCAAGGGCGTAAAAATAACTAAAGAAGGCTCAAATCCCAATAAGGATTTCCGTAAGTATGCAAACAAAAAAAGCCTTCCTGAAAAATCAGGAAGGCTTTCTATTAAAATTCTATTCGATCTTAATTGTTTACGATATCTAAGAATGCTTGAGAGCTAGTATAAGCCCTGAATTCCAAGTCTGAAGCAGCTTTTGCTTTCAATCTTGCATCTGCATTCGTAGCATTTCTTAAATGTTCGATCACTTTATTTTCGTTATCCTGACGAGCAGCAGCTACTGCAGCAGCATAATGAGCCATAACGTAACCTCTTTCATTACTAATAACACTTTCTAAAGTAGACTGTGCATTTCTGTAATCTTTTCTCAATAATTGAACTAATCCTTTGTTGAATTGGTCTACAGATCTGTTAGTAGCTTTGTTCAATGAACTTATTGCTAGGTCATATCTTCCTACCATAATCTCAACAGCACCTTTAGCACCATAAATACCTTGGCTTACCATATTGCTAGGATTCATTCCAGCAGCTGAAGTTAAGGCTTCATGAGCTCCCCAAAGGTTGCCCTGCATAGCCATTGCCATACCCATATTCGCTTGAGCGTATACGTTTTGATTTTTCTGGTTAGAGATGTTGAAATGATTTAAAGCAGTTCTAACATGGTTAGTCATTTCTCTACCTGAAGTTTGCATAGCCATTGCTAAGTGAACAGCACCTAAGTTATTGTGAACAACCCAAGTATCATTTTTGCCAGCAGCAGCTTCGTATATAGCTTGCTTTTCTTCCAAAGAGTTGTTGTTGGCAGCTGCATAAAGCATTTCTTCTAAGCTTAAAGCATTTGCAGAGGTACCACCATTAGCAATTTGACGTGCTAACGTAGCTATTTCTGAAGCAGACTTTTTATCCTTTACTGTCAAAACCTCAGTTTTCGCAGTTCTTAATTGAGGATAAATGTCAGCGAATACTTTTGCGTAAGTGCTTAGTCCTTGAAGCTGCTTTTCTTTTTGTTCGAAAGAGCCAGTTCCATTAATGATTCTAGTCCACTCAGATTTCTGAGAAGAATTGATTCCGTTGTAGCTAGCTAACATGTTTTTCAAACCATTCCAATCTTGGATGATTGGCTTTTGGATGAAGTTAATTTGGTCAGCCATTCCTTGGTAATCATACTGATCCATTTGCATTCTGTACCATTCTTCAATAGCCGCAGCTCTGTCTTTAGCAAGGTCAGAGTTGAATGTTTCTTTACCTTCAGGAGAGTGAGTACCTGTGATTGTTACGGTTCTAGTAACATTTTTCTCAGCAATGAATGCTTTGAATCTCTCAGCTCTATCACTCGATTTTTCTGAAGTCTTGAAAACAGATCTTCCTTGATCGAAGAAAAATTCTACGTTAGTAGGTATTAATTCTTCTTGATCGTTATAACCGTGAGGAGCATAAGATGCATGGTAAGATGCTTCAACTAACATAGAGGTAGTTATCAAGCCATCAGCAATTGCCAATCTCTCAGTTTCTAAGAAATTTCCATTTTTAGGATTCACGGCACGTCCCTGAATCATTATCGTTCCTCTTTCCATTCCTTCTACAAAAGGGAATGAAAATGTTTCTGTAACATTTGGCTGCTCTGTTGAAGAGTTTGGATAATCGGCTTCTCTGAACTGGATCGTCTTTAATTGACGCTCTTGAGTTCCATATGTATAGAAACCATTTAGTTCGTATACCTTTCCTGGTTTTAACATTTTAACTGGAAGATTCGCCTCCATATCAAATGTCACCGTGTCAGCATGAACTTCAAGTGGGCTAGGAGTGACAGTTAACTGTTGATCCTTAGCCATTTTCTTCATTTGGCTCAAAGCACATCCTGATAGTGTGAATACACCAGCTAGAGCAATTAGGAAAAACTTTTTAGCAGTTTGGGTTTTCATAAGAATTTTGATTGTTTTCGTCTGTATAAGCCTGATTTAGCAGGCTACAAGTTTAATAATTTTTTAGTACTTTCCGATTTAAGCTATGATAATTGTTGCTAAATTCGTACAACTATTACGAAATGGAAAGGATTCAGCAGTTTTTTGAAAACCAAGCTTTTGGAGTTTGCACCAAATTGGGCGAGAAACTCCACCTTTCAACCTCAAGCATAAGGTTGTTCTTTATCTATGCTTCATTTTTAACTTTTGGTTCACCTTTGATCGTATATCTAGGTTTAGCTTACATTATTAATTTTCGTAAGCATTTAAGAAGAAGGAAGAATCCTGTTTGGTATAATTAATTACCAATTAAGATCTTTAAACCTTCTTTCTCCTTTAGTAAAGTACTGCCAAGTAATAAACCCATTGTAGATAGGAATGTTCCGATCTTTATTTTTTATCCCTTGACGTTTAGCAATTGTAGAAGGTAATTTGATCAAGGTCGATAGATGAGCATGCAGAATAGCCATTCCATGTTGAGGCCCACTTTGAAGGCTGAACTTGAAAACAGCAACCCAATCTAATAAAAGACGACATGGAAATTTCCAAAGTAGTTTAGCCGAATCTTCATTTTTAAGCATCAGGCTTAGTCCATTTCTGAAATTGAGATAAGTCTTTTTAGGTTTTGATTTATCTAGTGTTCCACCCCCTAAATGATAGACTGTGCTTTTAGGACACACTTGAACTTTAAAGCCTGAGTTCCAAATTCTCCAACAAAGATCAATTTCTTCCATATGAGCAAAGAAATCTTCATCTAAACCTCCAAGACCTAAAAATGTATTTCGGTGAATGAAAAGACAACTTCCTGAGGCCCAGAAAACCTCTCTTTGGTCCTCGTATTGGCCTTGGTCAGATTCAAGTGTTTCAAATATTCGACCTCGGCAGAAAGGATAGCCCATTTTGTCTAAAAACCCACCAGATGCTCCAGCGTATTCGAAGCGTTCCTTGTTGTTGTAATCTAAGATCTTGGGTTGAATAGCTTTAGTTTTAGTATCAGATTCTAGGATTTCTAGAATTGGTGGGATCCAATTTTTAGTGACTTCAACATCGGTGTTTAATAAAACTACAAATTCAGCTTCAATCAATTCAATGGCCTTGTTGTATCCACCACAGAATCCGTAATTCTCATCGAACTCAATAAGTTTTACTGAAGGGTAATTGCTTTTGACAAAGTCTACAGAGTCATCAACAGATCCATTGTCTACAATATAAATAGAGTGTTCGCCACTATTTTCAGTAACAGAGGGTAAGTAAGTTTCTAGATGATTTCTTCCGTTGTAATTAAGAAGAACAATGGAGAGTTTTTCCATTAAAACATACTGCCTAGGTCCATTCCGGGAATATTTGGCATTATTCCGTCCGTACTTTTCTTAATTTCTTCTTTAGCGCTGATATCAGCTTTATCCATTGCATTGTTGATAGCAGCTACAGTGAGGTCTTGAATCATCTCCTTGTCGTCTTTGCTTAAAAGGCCTTCATCTATTTCAATAGAAATGACCTTCTTTTTGCCGTTAACCACTGCTTTTACCATACCCGCTCCAGCTTCTCCGGTTTCCTCGATGAATTCCAGTTTATCATGGGCCTCCTTCATTTTGGATTGCATCTCCTTCACCTTGCCCATCATTTTCATCATATCGAACATAGCCTCAAATTTTCACAAAACTATCGAATTAAAATAAAACTCCCCGTGCTAGTAATGGGAAGATTGTCTGCATTTTCAAATGTTATCTTAAAAAGATATGTTCCTGCTTTTGCAGGCTGGTCTTCAAAATTTCCATCCCAGCCCTGAGAGGGATCTGAGGTGCGGAACATAATGATCCCCCATCTATTATAAACAGTGAGAGTAAAATTGTTATAGATACCATCTAAAATCTTGAATTCATCATTAATGCCATCTCCATCAGGACTAAATGCATTGGGTACGCCTAGTGAGGTGGAAAGTACAAGGCATATTTCTTGTGATAACTCTGATACATTACCACATTCATCGGTATAACCAATTTGGTAGCAAACCTCACCTGTTCCTGCTGGGATAGTGGTATCAGAAATAGTACTAGAAGTAGATCTTTCTATTTCTGAATATTGCTCAGAAATATCTTTTCTGTAAATAATGTACTCACCTAATGTGAAGTTTGTTGGAGGTAATTCAATTCTAACCAATGCCCCTTGAACGGTTGCATTAGGAAAAGGCGTAGGGGGTAATGTTATGGTTGTGTTTTCAAAAGGAACCATAGGCGGGCCGATAGAGATGATTCCATTGTCTACACGCTGTAGTCTTAATACACCTAATTCATTACAATTATTAAATGGGATATTGGTAATTCCTTGAGCTTGATCTAAGGTTTGTATTAAATCTGCCCCTCTGAATAACTCCAACTCATTAAAATTATCCGTGAATGTAGTCCAATCAATATCAAATGAATAGGTATTAGTGACTAACTCATTCGTCAGGGTAGAAGCAACGGAATACGCAATCTGAGAGTCCTGACTAGCAGAGCCACAATTATCAGTTACTCTTAATTGAAAAGCTGCTGATTCTGTCAAGAGATTTATGTTAGGATCTTGGAAAATGAATTCATCCTGATTTGAGTTAGGGTCAATCTGATCAATGACCTGCAGGCCATTGCCTTGATCTACCAAAAGTTCATAAGTAAGATTTTGGGATAATGGTTGATAAGTGAGTCTTGCGCTTGTGGCATCTTGAATTTCCAATCTGTTTATTTTAGGTATAGGGAGAGTTTCAAATGCTGAAATCAGATATGATGGAGTTACGCAACCTGAAGAGTTACCATTGTTGAAGTGTCCAATTATTCTAACCCTAAATGTTCCAGAATTGGTAAAGGTATAGGTGAAATTATTGTTTCCGGACCAATTATCTACATCAATAGTGTTTCCTGGACCATCTTGAAAGTTTAAAGTATAATAATCATAAGGATCTGAATTTGGACTGAAGACAATCTCCATCGTATTCCCCTGGCAATTATTAACCGTAACAGCAGGTGGTGTTGAATTATCTAAGATGTCCACCCTTATATAATCTACTCGATTGCTAGGCGAAGCGCCAACAACCTGAATTATATAATATGTTCCAGGCTCGTTGAAAGTATATCGGGTATCTGAAATGAAGTCACCATTGAAGCAAGAGGTAGGGTTGCTTTTATAATCATTACAAGATTCGGGGTTAACAGTGTTATCAAAATTATATAAAACTGAACCAGTGCCTCCTGCGAAAAGTTTCTTAACGTTCACTGTTAAAGGACCACAACCGATTATAAAATCTACTTCAAAATCACCATCCTTACTTACATTCTGGGCAATCACCTTATTAGAATGAATGAAGAATATCAGAACTATTGTAATCAGAAAGGCTTTCGATATGTATTGGATCTTTAACATATACTTACCCGATCAACGCTTATTTTGAATGAAACTTATCTAGATTGTTTCAATCTAATCATTCTCTAGATAAGTTTTCAATGATCTGGTCTATTGTGAAGAGATCCTGTTTACCAGTTTCCATATATTTCAAAGTGTACTTCTCCTTCTCCATTTCTTCAGGACCAACGATTAGAACATATGGAATTCTCTTTTTATCGGCATACCCCATTTGTTTTTTCATTTTCGTTACGTCAGGGTAAACTTCTGCAGAAATACCCACATTTCTCAATTGACCCAAGAGAGACAAGGCATGTTTAAGGGTCTCATCATCAAAGGAAACTAAAAGCAATTTTGTATAGTGAGGATTAGATTCAGGGAAGAGGTTCATCTCCTCTAGTGTGTCATATATTCTATCGATACCAAAAGAGACACCCACACCAGATAAACCTTTCAGTCCAAATACTCCTGTTAAGTTGTCATAACGACCGCCAGCGGTGATCGTACCCATTTTAATAGAAGTAGGCTTTACTTCGTAGATCATTCCCGTATAGTACGAGAGGCCTCTTGCTAATGTAAAATCTACCAAGACCTTATCCGTTAAAAAGCCTAGTTGTTTGAGATTCAATAATGTTTGCTGAACCTCCTGAACACCTTCTATTCCTTTTTCTGAATTGCTGAAAATAGAGTTGAGGGCGCTCAGTTTTTGATCGTTTGATCCATTAAGAGATAAAATATCGTCTAGCAACCCTAACGATTGAGGACTTAAGCCTATGCTCCTCAATTCTTCAAATACTTTTTCCTTTCCAATTTTATCGAGTTTGTCTAGGATAACACAAAAAGCTGAAAATTGGCTTTGAGCCTTGCATACTTCTGCAATACCTTCTAAAATTTTTCTACTGCTCAAAGAGATCAAGTAGTGATCGAGTTTAAGATTTAAGAATACCTCTTGGATCATGGAGAGGAGATCGGCTTCTGAGATCAATGAGTCAGTACCTACAATGTCAGCGTCACATTGATAAAACTCTCTATATCTTCCTTTCTGTGGTCTGTCTGCCCTCCAGACTGGTTGGATCTGAAATCTTTTGAAAGGTAAGGTCAGGTTATGTTGATTCATCACAACATATCTTGCAAAAGGAACTGTCAAATCATATTTCAATCCCTTTTCGGCTATAAGAGGCGACAGCTTAGCATAACCGGCCTGGAATTGTTCATCAGAAACCTTCTTTAAGAAATCGCCTGAATTGAGCAAACGAAATAGAAGTTGATCTCCTTCATCGCCATACTTACCAGTGAGTACGGATAGATTCTCCATGGCCGGAGTCTCTAGAGGCATGAACCCATATTTTTGGAAGATACCTTTGATTTTCTCAATGATATAATTCCGATTGAACATTTCCTCAGGGCCAAAGTCACGTGTGCCTTTTGGAAGTGAAGGTTTTTGTGCCATTCTTCTAGTTTTTCCCAAAACTACGAAAAGACATTATTCCATGTGGAACAAGTGTTCAGGAATTTCAATTTTTATAAAGCTTTTAATGAATATTTTTTCGCAAAAGAAAATTAAACCTATATCTTTGCAGCCTCATTTAGAAAATAGGTCTTGTCATGGGAGTTACCAGATTAAAAAGAAAAGCTAGAAGAAATAAATTAAAGTCGTCTGAGAGAAATGCTAAAATTAAGCATTTGACCTCAAAGCCGGTTATTAAGAATGTTGATAAAGAAGAATTAAAAGCATCTTTCAAGACCGAAGAGCCGAAAAAGGCCAAGAAAGAAGAGCCTAAAAAAGAAGTGGCGGAAAAGAAGACAGAAGTAAAAAAGGCTGCTCCTAAAAAGGAAGAGACTAAAAAAGCTCCTGCTGCTAAAAAGAAAACTGCTGTCAAGAAGGATTCGGAAGAAACAAAAGAAGCGAAGCCCAAAAAAGCAGCGATTAAGAAGCCAGCGGCTAAAGCTAAAAAAGAAGATAAGGCGGATTCTGCTAAAAAATAATCTCTTTATTGAGATAGATAACAAGCCCTCAAAGGAGGGCTTTTTTTATGCCTTTGCTCGTAATCCAAGCTCAATAACTTCAAGGTTTTCAATGTTACCTTGTCTCAATTCAAACCTCAATAGTGTTCTCATTTTATGAAAACCTTGTTTTCCGGCAGCTCCAGGATTCATATACAAAGTGTTGAGCGTTTTATCCATTTCTACTTTAAGTATATGGCTATGGCCACAAATGAAAAGATGAGGTTTGTGGTCTAGGATTAGGGCTCTTACACCCCTGGAATACTTAGGAGGTTTTCCACCAATATGAATCATTAGAACCTTAACTCCTTCTCTTACCAGAACTTCATACTCGGGTAATTCTCTTTGGTAGTTTGATGAATCAATATTGCCGTAAACAGCTTTTGTTAATCTGAAATCATTCAATCTTTTTAAAACACCATTCTCCCCAATATCTCCCGCATGCCAGATTTCATCGCATTTTTCGAAGTGATGAAAAACTCTTTCGTCTAGGTATCCATGAGTGTCTGAGATTAGGCCGATTTTCATTAATATAATCTATGTTTAAAAGTTCAATTAACAGACTGCTAGAGAGAAAATCTATTCCTGATTTATAGAATCTTTCATTTGGGTAAAAAAAGTCATCTTTGTCTTTTAATATGAACACATGTTAATATATTTGAAGTAAACCTATCCAAATGAACGAGCAACTTGACTACGACAGAGTTGAGAAAATAGCTTTTGTACTCAAGACAATTTCTCACCCCATGCGCGTTGCAATCATAGATTTGCTCAATGCGAATGAGAAGATGTCTGTGAATGATATAACATCTTACTTAGGACTAGAGCAGTCCTTAACTTCTCATCATTTGGCCAATATGAAAATGAAAGGCATCTTAGGTAGTAAAAGAGAGGGGAAGAATATCTTTTATTTTCTAAGAATGAAGGAAGTTCCTGAGCTAATTAAAATATTGGAAGAAGTAGATGTTATAGTATTTTAGTTTCTCCTTGCTGTAAGCATATTTTTTGAATAGACGTTCAGTAGTTACTTCATTTCAATTCATTAATACATTTTTCAATCAAATTGATGATTAAAAACACATATTGTCTTTTTTGGTATAGAAAAATAGGCGATTGAGGGGTGTGGTCTCAATTGAGCATCAAAGAATTTGTAAATGAGAAAGCCTTTTTAATAGCTTAAAGGTATCCCATGACTTTATAGATAATAATTCCGACACATTCACTGATCATCTTTTCCCATTTTTCTAAGGCCTCAGCCTGGGGAATAATTAGATCATCAAAATTAAACGTTGGTCTATCGGTATAATATCCAGCTGGAAAAGTATCAAAAGAGATTACTTGTTTTTCAAGGCATAGACTAGCTCTTTTCATATGAAAAGCAGATGTAACCAATAAGTATTTTTGGTCCGGAAAATCCCGCCTTAGAATTTCGGCTGAATTCACTGCATTTTCATATGTATTCACTGCATTAGGTTCAACAGTAATTGCTGAATCCGGAACTCCTGTCATTATTAAAAAGGAACGCAATCTTTCTGCAGACGTACTATTTGGTACTTGTCGAAAGCCTAATCCACCACTGATCAAGATATGGTCTACTTTACCCTCATTATATAACTATAATGTATGTGTGATTCTGTCAGCTCCATTGTTGAAATAAACCCTGTCTCTCGGTGTCTTACTTCCTTTAGTTACACCTGTAAATACAATAGCCACATCATAATGATCGACCTCTTCAAATGGGGTCGGTTTGGGCTCCCAGAAGAGCATAGCTCTGTTGGCTATGTATTGATTCGAGAAAAAAGCTAAAAGCACAAAGGCTCCCCAGAAGCATCTCTTTCTCCAATCTTTTTTCTTAATAATAACTGATAATAGAAATAGACCTAAGATCCAAGTGAGAGGTCTCACGAAAAAAGCCAGTATTTTAGAGAGTGTGAAAAACATATAATGAGTTGCTGAGCGAAAATAGTTTCAAATAAATTATAAACCTTATCCTCTATAATTCAGTCTGTTACGATTCCCTTTCAAATTTTTATGGTAATAACTGAATTTGGGTGTAATGACTTATTAACCGTCTCGTCTAAGAATTGAATGGAGTTGCAAGAATTTAAATCAAAGGTCCTGCCATTAAAGGATTGGCTTTATAGAATTGCTTTACAAATGCTAAAGTCGTTGGAGGAGGCAGAAGATGCTCTTCAAGATGTTATGGTAAGACTCTGGGATAAAAGGATGCAACTGAAGGAGTACAAGAATTTAGAAGCTTTTGCGGTGACTGTCACCAAAAATAGGTGCTTAGATAAGCTTAAGAGTAAAAAGCATAATTACCATTTGGATGTTCAGGAGCTGGAGATGGATTCCGGATTAGGGAATCCTTACCAGAAAATTGAATTAAGTGAGGGAGTCAGATTAATGATTCAAGCCAAAACGGTTACAGGAGATATTGATATTAAATAGCCAGAGGGTCAGGGTGCAGAACTTGAGATCAAGACTGTTAATGGGGATATTTATACAGATCACGAATTTGATGTTAAAGAAGATGGAGGGTTGCCTTTGATCAGCTCTCATGAGATAAAAACCAAAATAGGGAAAGGCCAAAAAATCATCAATTTGGAAACGGTCACTTCCGATATCTACTTTCGTAAGAATTAGTTAAAGAGCCTTAACAAGTGTTAAATGTTGAACCCTACGCAACATTTTATGCGTGAATAACATCTATACTATAAATGACTTAACTGATGCGTAACTCTTCTCATTTTTTGTAGTCATAGCTAATAAAAGAGCCAAAATGATTTTTCAAGCCTCATACAACCCTCTTGTTATGAACCATCAAGACACCATTACGATAAGCGGTGTGGTTTTTCATGTTGAAAACTCTTGCCGACAGTTATTGAATAGTTTTTTGGAAGGAATGCTAAAAGCAGAACAGCAAAAAATGAAAGAGGAAAGATTGGCTGAAATATTATTGGATGAATTAAAAGAAGAAGGAAAGCAGATCGTTACTCAATCAGAGGTCGATCATTTGATACAAAAGACGAAACACTTAAGAATGCCTGATTAGTTTTTGGTTTGAGATATATTTAGCATACGAGTGTTTTCTATCCAAGTCCCGCTCATTAGCGGGACTCTTTTTTTTATCAATCTTTACGTTGCTTTAATGCAGTTGCCAACTGATGAACCGCCATGGCGTACATCGGACTATGGTTATATCGCGTGATTACGTAGAAGTTGTCAAAACCGTACCAATACTCTTTGGCTGACTCGTTTTCAAGAGTAACAAGAGTAGCTGAAGTTGCGCTAGGGAATTCCTCGCCTGGCTCAATGCCCAACGAAGTGTAATCAGATAGCTTATTCTTTGGTTTGAGAGACTGTTTGTTCAAGTTGGAAACCTCTCTGCTAAATGTTGCAGTAGTCGCAACAGGCTGCCCTGTTTTCCATCTATGAACCTTTAGGTAGTTAGCTACACTTGCGATTGCATCAGCAGGATCATTCATGAGGTCAGCCGAACCATCATCCTTGAAACTTTTAGCATAAGCAAGATAGCTGCTTGGCATAAATTGGGTATAGCCCATGGCACCAGCATATGAACCTTTTATTGATAGAGGATCTAAATTCTCTTTTTCTGCCATTTCTAGGAATTTGGTTAACTCTCTTTTGAAGTAACCTCCACGTTTTGGGTAGCCAAAACCAATTGTGTAAAGAGCATCTATTACGCGATAGTCACCTTTAATTCGTCCGAAATAAGTTTCAACACCGATAATCCCAAGGATATATTCTTCTTCAACGCCAGATAATTCACTGACCTCCTTCAGCGTTGATTCATGTTCCTTCCAAAATTCCAAACCAGCTTCTATTCTTTCTTCAGTGATAAAGATCCTTCTATATCTTTCCCAAGTCATTGAGCCCTCTGCCGGTCTACTTATCTTACCTATGATGTCCTGCTTGAATTCTGCTGCATCTAGTATTTCTCTGATCTTTAATTCATCAACTTGATGATCCTCAGCATAGTCTTTAATGAATTGATCTACATCCTTTTTATCAATTTGTGCGATTGAATAAAAAGGTGAAATAATCAACAAAAGCAGGAGTAGTTTTTTCATCAGGGTCAATTTTAAGTCAAATATAACGAAGCTCGTTCTTCCTAGAAATACATCTGATTCAAATGGTAGCAGAATCAGATTAATTATATTCCCACATGTTTACAGACAAAGACATTGCCAAGTTTAGATCAGAGACAGATGGTGTTCAAAAGGTGATTCATTTGAACAATGCAGGAAGTTCGTTACCACCAAATAAAGTGAGAGAGGCAGTTATTGATTTCTTAAAGGAGGAAGCGGAAATAGGCGGATATGAACTTCATGCAAAGAAAAGCGAAGAGTTAAATGCCACATATGGTTCACTAGCAAGGCTTATTAATGCCTCTGAAGAGGAGATTGCTTTAGTTGAAAATGCTACAGCGGCTTGGAATGGAGCTTTTCAGGCCATTGAGTGGAAGAAAGGAGATGAGGTAATCTGTAATCGGTCTGATTATGCCAGTAATTATCTGGCCTATTTACATCACCCTGCTAAGTTAAAAGTGAAGGTGATTCCCTATAATTCTCTGGGTGATGAAGATTTGTCTGCTTTCGAGAAGATGATCAGCTCAAAGACCAAGTTGGTTTCTATTACACATATGCCAACAAACTCCGGTCACTTAGCACCAGCTGAACAAATTGGACAGATCTGTAAGAAACATGATGTTCTTTTTTTAATAGATGCTTGTCAGTCAGTTGGGCAATATCCTATCGATGTTGAAAGACTTCAATGTGATATGCTTTCTGCCACTGGTAGGAAATACTTAAGGGCTCCTCGGGGGACAGGCTTTCTCTATGTTAGAAAGGCTGTTTTGCCTCAACTAACGCCTTATCAGATCGACCTGCATTCTGCCACATGGACTGGTGAAGAACAATACGAAATAAGAACCGATGCTAAGAAGTTTGAGAATTGGGAAAGTAATAAAGCCAATCAATTAGGTCTAAAAGTGGCTGCGGATTATGCCATTGAAGCTGGCTTAGAGAATATTTGGACAAGGGTTCAGCATTTGGGAAGATTGATCAGAAATGGAATTTCGGAGATGGACCATGTCCAATGTCATGATATTGGTACTGATTTAGGGGGAATCGTTTCATTCACTGTAGAGGGAATAAATGCTCAAGAAGTGCAAGACAGGCTTATGGAGAATAATATCAATGTTAGTTGGAATGGTGCTCCTAATACCTATTTAGATATGACGGCAAAAGGGCTAAATGAGATTATTCGTGCTTGTGTGCACTATTATAATTCAGAGGAAGAGGTTTCTAAGTTTTTAGAGATACTCGGTAGTCTAAAGAGCTAGTGAGAGCATTTCCTTCACAATTTTAGCAGCTACCATGGCGGTAATACCATTTAGATCTCTATCGGGATTGTATTCAACTAGGTCCATTCCTACAATATTAAGTTTGAGACCTTGAATGATATCTAGGATCTCACGGGTGCTGTAGCCGCCTGGTTCATGATGTGACACACCTGGGGCAAATGCAGGGTCTAAAACATCTAGATCGAAGCTTAGATAAACTGGCCCTTTAAGATCTAAACCCTTTAGCTCATGTCTATCTTTCATGGAATTAACAGATACACCAAATCTCTCAGCTTGCTCATACTGATGTTGAGTTAATGTCCTGATTCCAATCTGCGTTAAGTTTTGAGCTAGTTCGGCTTCCATGATCCGCGCAAATGGGCAGGCATGAGATAACTTATTTCCATCGAGTTCATTATATAGATCTCCATGAGAATCAAAATGCAAAATGCTCAACTTAGGATATTTCAGAGACATTGCTTTCAGAATAGGGTAGGTCACAGAATGGTCACCACCTAGCGAAAAAGGAATTGCATCATGCTCAAGAATGCTTTCTATTGACTTTTGAATATCCCAATACTCTTTAAGTAAAGCATTGCCCATCCATTTAATGTTTTCTTGAGCGGAGATATCAACCAATTGCTCGGTAAAGAAATTAGCAGAATCAGAATGGATTGCATCAATAATGAGTTGAGGTGCTTTAGCCGGTCCTTTCATAAATGATGAATTCTCATCAAGCGGCAGACCGAGCAAAGCAATATCGCCAGGATTTAACTTGCTGATATTGCTTTCCTTTATCATTTTTTACTCCAATTATCTCTGAGTGTAACAGTTCGGTTGAAAACCACCTTATCTGCTGTACTATCTTTATCTACAATGAAGTAGCCTTGTCTTTCAAATTGAAATTGATCGCCAGCATTTGCAGAAGCTATTGAAGGCTCAAGTTTGGCGTTTTCGATAACCTTTAGAGAATCAGGATTCAGATGATGGGTGAATTCATCATCTATAGTATTCAGATTTTCAGTACTAAATAACCTGTCGTACAGGCGTATTTCAGCATCCACTGCATGAGGTGCTGAAACCCAACCAAGAGTTCCTTTTACTTTTTTGCCACTTGTATCTTGGCCACTTTTAGTTTCGGGATCATACTCACAGTAGAGCTCTTCTATTTCACCAGCTTCATCTTTTTTATATCCCGTGCATTTAACTATGTAGGCATATTTAAGTCGGACTTCTCTTTCGGGGCCCAATCTATACCACTTCTTTGGGGAGGGAGGGTTTTCGAGAAAATCTCCTTTTTCAATAAAAATCTCTCTACCAAATGGCATATCCCTAGTTCCTGCATTTTCGTCTTCAGGGTTATTCAATGCTTGAAGAACTTCCGTCTTGTCTTCTGGCCAATTGGTGATTACAACTTTCAGTGGGTCTTGGATGCCGAAAACACGGTTAGCCTTTTTATTCAAGTCTTCGCGAATACTATGTTCTAACAAGGCTATATCTGTAATGCCATCTCTTTTGGCAACACCAACCTTTTTAACAAAATTCTTAATAGAATCCGGAGTATATCCTCTTCGTTTATATCCACTCAGGGTAGGCATTCTAGGGTCGTCCCAACCAGTGACTCGTCCTTCTTCAACCAGTTGTAACAATTTTCTCTTACTAACAATGGTATAACTTAAGTTCAGTCGAGCAAACTCAGTCTGTTCAGATGGAAAGATCTCAAGATTATCTATGAACCAGTTGTAAAGTGGTCTGTGGTCTCTGAATTCGAGAGTACATAAACTGTGGGTGATCTCTTCTATTGAATCTGACTGACCATGAGCAAAGTCGTAATTAGGGTAAATGCACCAATCATTACCGGTCCTATGGTGGCTGATTTTACGAATACGATACATAATAGGATCACGCATTTGCATATTCGGAGAATCCATATCTACTTTAGCCCTAAGTACCCTTGATCCTTCTTCATATTCACCAGCTCTCATCTTTTTAAAGAGCTCGAGGTTCTCTTCAGGAGACCTGTCTCTAAATGGGCTTTTAATCCCAGGTACAGATGGATTTGTTCTTCCTGAGCTGATTTCTTCAGCACTTTGCTCATCTACATAAGCCAATCCTTTTTCGATAAGTTTGAGCGCGAAATCATAAAGCGTTTCAAAATAATCAGAAGCATACTTAGCATCGCCTTTCCATTCATAGCCTAGCCATTCGATGTCAGATTTAATGGCATCAACATACTCGGTACTTTCTTTAGCAGGATTGGTATCGTCAAATCGAAGGTTACATTCACCATTGTATTTTTCAGCTAAACCAAAGTTTAAGACAATGGATTTGGCATGGCCAATGTGCAGATATCCGTTTGGTTCTGGAGGGAAACGAGTATGAACACTTTGTCGCTTTCCTGATCTTAGGTCGGCTTCAATCATTTGCTCAATAAAGTTCAAAGATTCGTGTTTTTCGTTCTCGCTCATAGTAATCTCTTATCAGGCAGCAATTTTAGTGAAAATGAGGGAAAGAGCAGTGCAAAAAAGGCATCTCTTTCTTTTCAATCTATGAATGCAGAGTTAAATATTTTTATAAAATAAGTTATTGATCATCAGACCCATGTGGATAAGTAGGTGGATAACCCTGTGGAAAAGTCTGTGAATATAAAAGTGGGAAACTTGTTGAAAACTAGAGGGTTATAATCTTTGGATACAAAGTTTTTAAAACGACATTAGAATTACCAAGTGAGGGATAAAGAACTGAAGCCTAGCTTCGATCTCTCTTCAGGAGAAGCCTGGAAAAGTGTAATGAAAGAGTTTACGCAAGTAAACTTGAAACAGCTCAAATTTCATATTTGATCATGGTAGTTATGCTAACATGATATGATTGTGGCTTTCAGGGACACATTTCATAAGCACTGATCACTACTTGAAAGGGAGTAATCAAAGACGTTTTAAAAATCTTTCTGCTGAAAGGTGATTAAAGCAGGCTAAGGATATGAGATACGTTGTTCCACAACAACGACTGCGGTTTTCGAATCGTGGGTATATACCAAGCTGGTGACAGTTCTTGAACTTTTCGCAAAGTTCATAGCTCGGAAGGGAGTTCGCTCTTAGTAAGAGGTGGTATAGCAGAGATGCATAATAGCTGCAAAAATTCACCCTTTGTCTGTACTGAGTATAGACAATTCTGGCGATGCTAAAGAAAGATAGGTCCTAATGGGTAACCAATAGAATCTGGTTCTGAACAGTATCTTGGCACTTAGTTCCAATGAAAATTGAAACGGAGTGAGTGGGGGCGATCATTCGTTCCCCGCTTTGTTATTTGGGGGTATTTGTAAAAATACGGGAAGGATCACTGGGGAGTGATCCTTTTTTTTGGCCTCTCAAAAAAAATATCAGAGGTTTGAAACCTTTTTCAATCAATTCAGTTGTAAAACTAGTATGAATAATAGTAATACTATCACTAAGAAAAGCAGTATTAACTAAAACTAGAGAATGGCTACGCTTCTGAAGCTTCAGATGAATGAGAACCTCTTCTTAAAGGATCCACAGGATACAGATTTAGGTAGGAAGATTGTTTTTCAATCAATAAAAATGATCAATGATTTGGGCTTAGAGGACTTCAACTTTAAAAAGCTTTCTGTACAGATTGATTCTACAGAGGCATCGATATATCGATACTTTGAGAACAAGCATAAGTTATTGGTATACCTGATCACATGGTACTGGACGTGGTTGGAGTATCGAATTGAATTCGAGATCAATAACCTTTCAAGCGCGGAAGAAAAGCTTACCAGGGTTATTCAACTGATTACTGAAAAAAAGAGTTATGATGAGTCTTTTCCAGATGTGGATGAACCGGCTCTTCAAAGAATTGTAATCAACGAATCGGACAAAACATATTTGACAAAAAAAGTTGATTATGATAATAAGTTCGGGTTATTTATGGGTTACAAATCCCTATGTACACTAATTTCGAACTTGGTGGTAGAGCTAAATCCTAGTTATAAATACCCACACTCATTAGTCAGCACTTGTATGCAGGCGGCTCATCAACAAGTGTTTTATGCTGAACATTTACCAAGTCTTTCTGACCACCACTCAGAGAAAGACCAAGTTTATGAAGAAAATAACAAATTCTTAAATCATCTTGTGTTTCACGCTATAAGCTAGACTCAACAAACTATGACTAACGATCATATAGCAAATACTATTAAGGAAATTAAGTTACTTCTCGGGGAAAACTTGGAAGATGCACTTTATCAAGAACTTCATGTGGGCAGGAGGATATATGGTCTAGATGAAGCATATGAATTTAAAAGGGATCTTCTAGAATCGGCCAACAAAGTGCGAGTGGTTCTTTTAGATCAACCTTTACATGACGATGAGTTAACAGAATTTTTAGTAGATGTTAATATTCCTTTGATTGCTTTCATGAAAACAGATGATGGGTTCTCACCCATTATCATTCATAAAGGCAAAAAGGGGAAAGTTATCATTCAGAAAGTCACAGAATCTGATTTAGAAGATTTACCACAAGAAGATATTCAGGATCGATTACTGAAAAATGAACATGGAGACACCATTCTACTTGGTGCTTTTAGTTATAAAAGTTTGGTTTCTGAACATGATGAGGACGAGCAAGCGCAGCCATTATCTCCTGTGAAAAGATTAATGCGTCTTTTAGCAGAGGAGAAAAAAGATATTTTCTATGTGTTTGTTTATGCGGCATTTGTAGGGATTGTTTCACTCACTCTTCCGCTGGGTATTCAGGCTACGGTAGAATTAGTTTCTGGGGGAGTAGTATTTAGTTCAATTTATCTATTAATCGCACTTGTATTGCTTGGAATTCTTGCTGCCGGAGGAATACAAATAATGCAGATCACTCTAGTGGAATACATCCAAAGGCGGATTTTTACAAAAGCGGCACTGGAGTTTACTTTTAGAATACCCCGAATGAAGGTTGAATCATTGAGTAATCTTCATGCTCCAGAATTAATTAATAGGTTTTTTGATGTTTTAACACTTCAAAAAGGCTTGCCAAAACTCTTAGGAGATTTGATGTCAGGTACTATTCAAATCCTTTTTGGTCTAGTTTTGCTTTCATTTTATCATCCATTCTTTGTGTTTTTCGGACTGGTTTTGGTCTTAACCCTAGTGCTGATCTTCAGATTAACTGGACCGAAGGGATTGTCATCCTCGATCAAAGAATCAAAATATAAATACAAGGTTGTTTACTGGTTAGAGGAGATAGCAAGGGTTCTGAATTCATTCAAGATATCTGGGAATACTAATTTACCTATCAAGAAGACAGAATATAATGTTAATAATTACCTGAGAAATAGAAAGGTTCACTTCCGTGTTTTAATCACTCAGTACAGTTATATCGTGCTTTTTAAGGCAGCCATTACGGGAGGGTTACTGATAATTGGTACATCTCTGGTAATCAATAGAGAGATTACATTGGGTCAGTTTGTTGCCTCTGAAGTAATTATTATTCTTATTTTAAATTCCGTTGAAAAGATCATAACCTATATGGATGTGGTTTATGATATGCTCACGGCAGTTGATAAAATAAGCCAAGTGACAGATCTGCCATTAGAAAAAGTTGGTGGTATTGATCTTAGAAATGAAGAAGTCGAGAAGGGGTTTACAATTGAGCTTAAAAATCTAAATTACTCATACCCCAATTCAGATGAACTTTCACTTAGGAATGTTAATCTAAGTATTAGCTGTGGAACCAAACTATGTATTGCAGGAGAAAATGACTCGGGAAAGTCAACTTTGACCAATACCCTATCAGGATTAAATCATAACTATAAAGGATTGATTACGATCAATGACTATAGTTTAAGAGACTTAGACTACACTAACCTAAGAGATAAGATTGCTAAGAATGTTTCACAAGAAGATATTTTTGAAGGAAGTATTCTTGATAATGTAACGGTAGGCAAGCCACAAGTGTCAGTGAATGATGCTGTTGAAGCTATTCGTCAAGTTGGGTTAAGTGATAAAGTAAACATGCTACCCGATGGTATGAATACTTACATTTTAAGTGGGGGGAAAGGTTATTCCAACTCATTTATTAACAAACTCATCTTGGCAAGATGTCTTGTTAAGAAGCCTAGATTAATGATTTTGAATGACTACTTCCATAGCTTTCCTATAAAAGAAAAGGAGCGATTGATACAGTTGGTTACAGATCTGACCATATGTACTCTTATTGTAGTTTCTAATGACCCCTCTGTTATGAAAGCTTGTGATCGGGTAGTTGTCATGAAAGAAGGAACCATTAAAGCCGATGGGGATTTTAAAGACCTCTTAGCGGCTGGTGAACTAAATGAACTAATAAAGGATTAAGTCATGCTGAACATATCAGAAAATAGCGATAATAGAAGCATTGAACAGAAGAGTATTCTTTTTAAAACGCTCAAAACACCAAATCCGGGTAAGGTAGTAGCAAAGGTTTTGCTTACTGTTACTGGTATGTTTTTCATTTTACTTTTTCTTCCATGGCAGCAAAATATTAGAGGAAAAGGAAGTCTTACAACTTTCTCTCCAAGTGAGAGGCCACAATCGGTAGAGTCTGCTATAGCAGGTAGAATTGAAGCATGGTATGTAAATGAAGGGCAATATGTCACAAAGGGAGATACTATTCTTACTCTTTCTGAGGTGAAGGATGATTATTTTGATCCTGAGCTTTTGAGACGGACGAAGCAGCAGATCGATGCGAAAGCCTCGAGTATTGAGTCTAAACAAGAGAAGGTCAAGAACCTTGAGATTCAGATTGAAGCCTTAGTAGACCTTTTAGCTGCCAAATTTGAGCAAGCGGAGAATAAACTGATTCAAAGTCAGTTTAAATTGACCAGTGATAGTGTAGATTATGTAGCGGAGAAAATCAGATATGCCAATCAAGAAAATATTTTCTATCGTAATAGACAGCGTTATGATGCTGGTATTATTTCATTGACAAAATTTCAGGAGTTAGAATCGAAGTTTCAAGAAACTCGAATGAAATTGATTGGTGCAGAAAATAAGTTCTTAGAATCCAAGACAGAGCTAATCAACGCTAGAGTCAATATTGCAGGAGTAAAGGCTGAATATCAAGATAAGATCAGTAAGGCTAGGTCTGATTTAAATAATACTAGTGCTGAAATTTTTGAAGGTCAAGCTTCCTTGGCAAAGCTAGAAAACCAATATGCGAATTATGAGATAAGAACTCAGAATTATCAATTAGTAGCACCTCAGAATGGGTTTGTTGTGAAAGCAATGAAAGCTGGGATAGGAGAAACAATTAAGGAAGGGGACGCTGTCGTTCAGATCATGTCTGAGAACCCAAATTTAGCAGTTGCCATGTATGTGAAGGCCATGGATGTACCATTAATTCAAAAAGAAAGAAAAGTCCGGATACAATTCGATGGTTGGCCAGCATTGCAGTTTTCAGGGTGGCCAAGTGTTTCTGTGGGTACTTTCGGGGGGATTGTCAAAGTAATTGATAAAGTAGAAAGTAAACCAGGGCAATTTAGAATACTTGTTACACCAGATCCTTCTGAAGAACCCTGGCCAGAGCAATTACGAGTAGGCTCAGGTACCAAAGGTTGGGTAATGCTCGAAAATGTTGCGGTATGGTATGAAATATGGCGTCAGCTTAATGGGTTTCCACCAAGTCTTTATGAGGCGCCAAATGGAGATGTCCTAGATCAAAGTAAAGCTGAAAAATGAGGGCGAGGCAATACATTTTAATGCTAATGGGAGTCTTAATGGCTGGTATAGCCCCTGCCCAGCAGATCAGTATCAAGAGTATTCAAGATATTGTAACTCCTCCTGACACCATTGAGATTTTTACTTTGGATGATTTCGCTAAGGTAGTATTGGCTAATCACCCAGTTGTAAAACAAGCTGACCTACTACCTGATAATGCCCAACAGGAGATCAGGTTAGCTAAAGGCATGTTCGACCCAAAGCTTACTGCCAATTGGGATACTAAGAGATATAAGGACACAGAGTATTATAACATATTTAATACTGCTTTAAAGGTGCCACTTTGGTTTCCTATAGACCCGAAGGTTAGTTTAGAAAGAAATAGAGGAGTTTTTCTCAATCCTGAAAATACTAATCCGCAATCAGAAGATTTCAGACAGATCACAGCTGGGGTGAGTTTGCCAATTGGTAGAGGGCTGTTTATTGATAGTCGAAGGGCGGCTGTTAAAGAGGCTGAGTTATTCGTGCAAATCTCAGATGCGGAAAGGATCAAAATGATTAATAAAGTACTTCTTTCTGCTGTAAAGGCTTATTGGGATTGGTATTTTAGCTATTTCGAATTTCGAATGGTTGATCAGAGTTTTAATATCTCTAATGATATCTTTAATCTAGTGAAAAAAGACTTTGAATTTGGAGAATTAGCAGCAATAGATACTGTCCAAGCTGCAATTACTTTTCAAAATAGAAGTACGGAAAGGCAGTCTGCTTTGATCGATTTTAAAAGAGCAAGTCTTCAACTTTCTAATTTCTTATGGGGCGAAAATGAGGAACCCCTTGAAATTCAAGATAATGTTGCACCAGTGTGGGATGTTGCTTTTCAGATGCCTGTAGAAACCATGGATTCATTGGTGGTGTATGCAATAAATAATCATCCCGAACTTCAAAAGCTAGATCTCAAGATTCAGCAATTATCTGTTAATGAACAGTTAGCAAAAGAGAATCTTAAGCCTAGAGTAGACCTGAATTATAATTTCATCAACTCCCCCATCAATTATCAGGGAGAATTCAATAATCCAGTTTTCAATAACAACTATAAGTTCGGACTTGAGCTTGAATTTCCTCTGTTCTTGAGAAAAGAAAGGGGAAAGTTAAAACAAACGCAACTGAAGATCGATCAGACCAATTACGAAAGTCAGTATACAGCTCAACAAATTGTGAATGAGGTTGAAGGAGCATATTTTGAAATGTTCAATGGAAGACAAATGGTTTCTTTGTTGACTCAGGCAGTTGGTAATTACGAACGGCTTTTACAGGCAGAGATCTTCAATTTAGATCTAGGGGAAGGAGACCTCTTTAAGATCAATTTTCAACAAGACAAGCTGTTAGAAGCCCAGATTAAACTGATCAAGCAGCAGGTGAATATTGAGAAATCCAAGGCTGAGCTTTATTGGGCAGCAGGGGTGCCTTACCTGAAATTCATTCCAAATAATTAATATTCAAGGGTTTATCATCCTGATTATTGTCATTTTCTTTTGTAACCAAAGTCACACTCACATAGCCAGGTATTAGCTAAAATTACTATGAGCTTAAGTATGGCTCTGATTTTTCAACCATAAACCAGAAGAAAATGAATTCTCATTACAAAGTTTTAGTCATTGGTGGAGGCACTGCAGGTATCATGGTCGCAGCTCAGTTGCGAAAGGCAAAAAGGGATTTAGATATAGCCATTGTAGAGCCAGCAGATACCCATTATTATCAACCAGCATGGACATTAGTAGGTGCAAATACATTTGATTTTGATAAGACAGCAAGACCGATGCAGGACCTCATTCCAGCAGGTGTAACATGGATCAAAGATTTCGCAGCCTCTTTTAATCCAGAAAAAAATGAAATAAGCACCGAGGAGGGGCGAATAATAACCTATGATTTTCTTGTATTAGCTCCGGGAATCAAAATAGACCCTAGCCTCATAGAAGGATTATCAGAGGCATTAGATAAAGGGAATGTATGTAGTAATTACACTGACCCTAAACATACTTGGGAAGTGTTAAGAAACTTCAAGGGAGGAAATGCCATATTCACACAGCCTACAACACCCATTAAATGTGGAGGGGCTCCTCAAAAGATTTGCTACCTGGCTTCTGACTATCTCAAAAAGAAAGGGCTATTAAACAAGTCCAATGTGATCATGGCTACACCTGGAACTATTATTTTCGGAGTACCTCAAATTGCAGAAACATTAACAAAAGTGGTTGATCGATATGGAATTCATTTTAAAACATATTATGCTCCTGTAAAAGTAGATGCAGATAAGAATGAAATTACATTCAAAGTAATGAACAAGGAAAAGGGTGATCTCGACTTCTTTTTAGATAAAAACATTAAAGGAAGAAGAGAAGGAGATGATTTGGTAGTGATTCCTTATGACTTGCTTCATCTGGCTCCGCCTCAAACTTCTCCGGATTTCATAAAAAACTCAAAGTTTGCGAATGAAGCTGGCTGGGTGTCTGTGAATATTGAAACACTTCAACATACTGAATATCAAAATGTATTTGGTTTAGGAGACGCTGCGGGTTTACCAACAGCTAAAACTGGTGCAGCTATTAGGAAACAAGCTCCCATAGTAGTAGCCAACCTGTTGAAATTAATGGAATCTGACTCCATTACTGACATGAAATATAATGGCTACTCCTCATGCCCATTAGTAACGGGTTATGGAAAAATGGTCTTGGCTGAATTTGATTACAATAACAATTTTACACCTGACCCAGAGCTGAAAAAGATGCTGATTTTCAATTCAGACAAAGAACATTGGAGGTTGTGGATATTGAAAAAATACATGCTTCCATATCTCTATTGGAATAAAATGATGAAAGGCGAAAAAGTTTAGGCTAAATTAATTCAGAATTGAATAGTCCATTCATTTAGATTGGACTATTTTTCTTCATCTAATTTGAATCTATGGTAGATAGAATTACACAGGTGTTACAGGGCATCGGTTTGGAAAATAAGCTGGTGGTGGAGATCATCCAAACTGGAAGGTTATTGAAAGTAAGAGAAGGACAGCCACTAATTGAACCTGGAATGGAGGCAAAGGAAATGCCTCTGGTGGTTGCCGGAACTTTGCGCATTATGAGAGAAGATGCGGATGGGAATGAGATCTTTTTATACTACTTAGAAGGTGGTGATGCCTGTGCTATGTCTATCTCATGTTGCTTAGGAACGCAAATTTCAGAATTCAAAGTTGTCGCTGAGAGTGAAGCCGTTTTATGGATGGTCCCGATGCATCATATCGATACTTGGATGGTTAAGTATAGGTCTTTCCGCAAGTTCATTTTCGACTCTTATCACGCCAGGTTTGATGAAATGCTCAACACCATCGACAGCATAGCGTTTATGAATATGGATCAGAGATTGATGAAATATTTATTGGATAAAAAACAAAGCACTGGGTCCTTTGTAATTAATAAAACCCATGAACAGATTGCCCAAGAATTGAATACCTCGAGGGTAGTTGTTTCTCGTCTCCTGAAAAAATTGGAAAGAGAAGATAGAATAGAATTACACCGAAATAGGATAGAGGTTCTTTGACTACCCCTCTAGAGTTTGGCAGTTAAGACCCCAGGAATTAACCATAGCCATTACCTCGGCTTCTACCACTTGATCTTCAGCTTCAATCCTGAGAACCTTATCCCGATCTTCTAGATCTACAGTCCAGTCTACCACATTTGGATTATAGGCAAGAAGAGCGTTGACTTTTCTTATACTGCTTTCGTTTTCGATGTTTGTTTTAAATATTAATAGCTTCATGACCTTGTTGTTGTTGACACTAAATTCTGATAATTGGTTGGGTTACACTAAATTTTATTGCTGAACCGTGGAAATCGAATGCTGAACAGCTTAAAATCTACATGGATATTATGACCTTTCCAGAGGCATGACCTTTTTCCTGATATTGAATCGCTTCTTTTAACTGATCGAAAGGGAAGGTTCGATCTATCACTGATTTGATCTTACCACTTTCGAGTAATGAGGCGATAAACCTTAGGTCTTCTGTTTTCATTTTGGCTGTGAAAGAATCTAAACTTTTACCTCTGATGAATAAATTACTCATCATGTATTTGATCATGTGACTGAAACCACCCCAGCCGATCAAAAGGCACTTCCCATTCTTTTTAAGAATTTGTTTTGCATGAAAGGGTCCAATATTCCCTACTCCATCAAAGATCAAATCATATGCTTCAGTATTGGATGAGATAGTCTCTTTACTGTAGTCTATTACTTTATCTGCACCTAAAGCCTTGGTTTGAGATACTTTAGAGGTACTACAGACAGCAGAAACATTTGCCCCCAAATACTTGGCGAATTTTACGGCATAAGTACCCACACCACCAGATGCTCCATTGATTAATACTCGTTGCCCTGATTTGAGCTGACCATGATCTCTCAGTCCTTGGAGTGCCGTGACTGCGGCAAGTGGAGAAGCTGCTGCTTCCTCGTGCGAAATATTTACGGGTTTTTGAATCCAAAAATTGGCTTGTACACAGACATATTCTGAATATGAACCAGCTGGCGTATTCATGATATCGCCAAATACCTCGTCTCCTTTTTTAAAGTTTTGAACTTCACTACCAACTTTTTCTACTACACCTGATACATCGGCTCCCAAAAATTGATTTTTAGGATTAGGAAATCCCATCATCAGACGAATCATATAGGGAGTATCTCTTAACACATGCCAATCTGCAGGATTTACTGAACTGGCATTCACCCTCACTAATAATTGATCTGGTGCAGGATCGGGTATTTTGAATTTTCCTAATCGGAGAACTTCAGGTCCACCGTATTTAGTGCGGGTATAAGCTTTCATGTTGTTCTGAGTTAATTTAGTTGTTGTTGAGTTTAGCCTTCAGGCTCGTAAGTAAATACTTCGTGCAAAGGCACTTTGAATACCTGAGCGATTTTAAAAGAGAGCTCTAGAGTGGGAGAGTACTTACTTTTTTCAATGGCAACAATAGTTTGACGTGAAACATCGACCTTGTCCGCCAATTGTTGCTGGGTCATTTCATTGTTCATGAAACGAAGTGTTCTGATCTTATTTTGAATCTTGTACTTCGCCATTAAAAACCTCTTTTGTAGTAAACTAATTGAATCATATTTTCAACAAGTTCGGAGATGACTCCGCCAATTAGAAAAGCTATAAAGAAATTACTGACCGACATTTCCATCGCAAGTGTCCCCATTCCAGCTATAATTCCAAAAATGAATATGATCTGGCTGATGTTCTTCGACTTGAGCTCTATAAGCTTGTCTCTTTCATCAGTTTTCGGAACAGAATCTTTTGTGACTGCTGAATAGATAATGGCGTAAAGAATCTCAATTCCAATTCTAATGCCTATGGCAACGAGAATGTAAATCATCATCTGTTTTCCCCAGAATTGCAGAAGTTCAGATGCTTCCATGCCTTGTTGAGGTGAGTCTTTAAAGAGCAAGAAAAAGTATATGCTAGGCACTAGGATGGCAGCTAGCATATTGACCCAGTTTTTGTTCTCGTGATATGACATTATTTTTAATGATTGAGTATATAAAAATTGACCTGATGTAAAATAATACGTACCTAAGGTAAGAAAAGTTATACTAAGTGTATGAAATATTTTACAAAATGCTTCTGGTTGTATTGAAAAGAAGCAAAAAAATCAACCATGAAGGTTATTTGAGGGTTGCCTTCCTAAAGAGAATAGAAGCTATAAATCCAAGAAGACCAAAAGCTGCTAAAACTCCAAAAAGATGCTGATGTCCGAGCTCCCCGGGATTGTTATCGAGAATAATGCCCATTAGGGGTCCCATGAAGATATCAGGTGTATAACCAACAACCGAGATAATTCCGATAGCGGCTCCTGCATATGATAAGGACAATTTAGACTCCTGAAATAAAGCATAATAAAGCCCTCGCAGTCCATAAATACCCAAGCTAGTACTCGCTAGGGTAATAGCGATCAAGAAAAAGATGTCACCTGTCAGTAGACCTGAACTAATTACAAGTGAGCCTAAAATCAAAATGATAAAACATCCTGAGGTAACTTTTGAATGAACAAACTTATCTCCCAGAAAACCGGCAATAACGGCTGCAATAGGTCTCATCCAAAACGAAATGGTTGCGATGTGTGCGGAATCTACATCGTTAAAACCAAAGGCATCTTGGGCATACAGTCCAAAATCATCTGTGCATTTGTAACCAACATAAGCGCAGAGAAGGATGATCGCTTGAAGCCAAACTGACCTCTTGGAAATGGCTTTCTTAACGCCACTGAGGCTCAGTTTTGGACTATCTTTTTCTTGTCTA
>CBFIDS010000037.1:0-8347 GCA_965661435.1 Roseivirga sp. | reverse complement strand
GCAGCATAGTCATTTGACGCCCATCGATTTCCATATTAATACTTTCAAACTCACCAGCAACGAATGAAAAAAGATAAGAGCTCATCAAATCAGATTGAGCAAATACAAGATTTTTACGCCCATCATTCACTTTCATCAGCTCGACAGGCGCATTAGAGATAGCTCTCCAATCTTGAGGGATATCAAGCGTTAATTTATACTTCGCCTTGAGGTTGGGCTGATCAAATACAGGAAAGGCTGTGCGCGCTCTATCAGGCACGAATAAGGTATAAAGAAATTCTTCCTGACGATTAAGTGAGGTTTCACCCACAAAGAAATTCACCTCTACTTTATTGAATCCTTCTTTTAAATGGCCCTTTGAGATCACAAGGTGTTCTTGTCTGTGGTCTAAGTCATGAGGCTCACCGTTAACGATGATGCCCTTCAGGTTTTCAGTGGGCACGTTAAAATCAATAAGAACATCCCGTTCAACTGACAATAGGTTGAAGGTTAGAATTTCATAACCTTGGATCGGTTGATTACGTTCAGCAGGGATTCTTAAATCAAGATCATATTCGATCGTATTGATATTGGCCTTGCGATACTTTGCCAATTCAATATCAATACCAGGTAGTATTTCAATTTGATTGTCTTTTGAACAACCCAAAAGGTTAAATACGATAACAAGAGCAAGTAGCTTTTTCATATCAAAACTAGATCTTTTCTTAATTCAGGAGGAACTCCAAAATGGTCATCCATGAAGCCATCCATTTCGTCTTTTGTTTCTTTAGAAAGTAATTCATTCATCTCTTCCATTGCCAGATCTCCTATCATGAATGGTGGCATAAAACTGGTCACCAATCGGTCTCCTTTAAAGCACGCTCCCATCTGAAACTCCTTCATTTCTTCCTTTGGCGTCCCCTTGATCATACAATGCGATAACCAGTGCTCAGGGTTATCGGGTTGCTCCTCTACTCTTTCTTGAAGTTTCTGAAAGTCGGTATTATGCATCATATAAGCAGACAAGTTTCGCATGCTTTCCTGAGACATACCATCTTTCATGTTTTCATAACAATTTTGGCAGATAGCATATTCAAATAACACTTCAGTAGTCATTAATTCTACGTAGCGTTTAAATACTTTTTCTATCATGTAATACCTGTCGCCCTCTAGCACAGGATAATCGCAGTCAATGCACTTATCAATCGGACCTTTTGTATCTGAATTCAAAAATATATCAGGTATAGGTAGTCCTTCTGGCTCTAGATTCTCTTCCATTTTAGGTGTTTTTATCTACCATAGTTGATGCTACTTGGGCGGTAGGTAGAACAAGTGTATCAGCAATATTTACATGGGCAGGTCGGGTGACAATAAATCTGATGAGGTCAGCAATATCTTCAGCCTGCAAAGCTTTATAGCCTTCATAAACTGTACTTGCTTTGTCAGAGTCCCCTTTAAAACGAACCAATGAGAACTCAGTCTCTACTAAACCTGGACACACTTGAGACACCTTCACTCCTGTTCCTAAAAGATCCAATCTCATTCCACTATTAATAGCATCAACTGCATGTTTCGATGCGCAATAAACAGCACCATTTGGGTAAACTTCTTTGCCGGCAATAGAACCAATATTTACCACATGGCCTGAGCCTCTATCTACCATTTGAGGTACAAGAGCCTTGGTCACATATAAAAGTCCTTTTACGTTAATATCGATCATGGCGTCCCAATCTTCTACATTGCCTTCATGTAATTTTGACAGGCCGTGAGCATTACCAGCATTGTTGATCAGCACATCAATTTTTCTCCATTCATCAGGAATAGAATCGATCGCTAGAACTACATCGTCCTGAATTCGAACATCGAAGATCAGAATTAAAGTTTTTACTGAAACTTCCTGAGAAAGTTCATCAAGTCTTTCCTTTCTTCTACCACAAATGATCAGTGCATATCCTTCTTCAGCCAAGTATTTGGCGGTTGCCCTACCAATTCCTGAAGAAGCACCTGTCACTAAAGCTATTTTATCCATATCTCTTGTTTTGGGAAGTCCAATTTAAGAGAAATTCATCAAGGCAATGAGAAGATTATTCCAAAAGGAAGATTAATCTGAAAAGTGTAGATATAAGGTGAAATTATGAGTGGTTATCCTATTAAGACCATTATGATAAATATTATTTGAATTATTCAGTACATCCATCATTCCCCGAGCATATCTGATCTCTGGCGCAAACTTGAAGTATTCGAAATAATTTTCTAATCCAATTCCAAATTCTACCTTAGCGTTCATCCTGGCTATCTCTAATCGATCTGAATTTGTTACAAGATCCTCTTTTCCAGCTCTCATTGAAACACTACCTCCAAAAACGATATACATTCGAGAATTGGACCTTCTGATAGATCTGTATTTAAGGTATACCCCAGGTTCGATCCTAGTCGATTCTACCAATTGACTATCAACAGTACCATCAATGAAGTTATAATCCATGATGTTCTGATAGAGACCTATTTTTACTGGGACCGTTCTAAGTGTAAACTGGTCATCGAGTCTAAAATTGACCATAAAGCCTAAATTAAAACCCACACTTTTTTGAGAATTTATAGAGCTAATCTGGTCATACTCTATAGTTTCAAATGCATCTGAATATTTATTACCATAATAATTCTGATGAGCACCAAGAAAGAAGCCATATTGCACTTTTTTCTTGTCACTTTCTAATCGATGCATAGTTACACCTTGCTTTAAAGACTGAGCCTCTAAAGCAACAGTGCTCAAAAAAAGGAGTAAAAAAATTACTTTTGCCCTATATAAATGGAGCTGATACCAAAAGTGAGCGGTCTGCATTCTACATTCTTAAATCCAACTTCAGTAAGGATATCTAGAAATCTTTGACCATCAGGGAATACTTCTACAGATTCAGGTAGATAAGTATAAGCGGATTGATCTTTAGAAATAATCTTGCCAATAATCGGCAGAATAGACTTAAAATAAAAATTGTACAACTGCTTCATAGGAAAGCTTTTGGGACGAGAAAATTCGATCACAACGATCTTTCCATCATCTTTCAGCACCCTACACATATCGCTAAGCCCTTTCTGCAGGTTTTCGAAGTTCCTTACTCCAAAAGCAACGATGGCAGCATCAAAGGTATTGTCATCGAAAAGAAGCTTTTCACTATCACCCATTTGCATGTCGATGATATGATCTACCCCTTTCTTCTTCATTTTCTGTTTACCCATTTCGAGCATTCCCGAAGAAATATCTACTCCAACTATACGGTTAGGGTTGAGCGCTAATGCTTCTAGTGCGAAATCTCCTGTACCAGTGGCAACATCCAAGATCTGTTTAGGTTGATCTTTCTTCAGTAGCTTGATCGCTTTCTTTCTCCAAAGAATATCTATACCTAAGCTGAGAAAATGATTTAAAAAGTCGTACCGTTTGCTGATGTTGTTGAACATCTCAGCAACCTGCTCTTTCTTGCTTCCTTCCTTCTCTTTGTAGGGTACAACAGCCATTCTTTTCTAATTAGGGTGCAATAATACGAAGGAAACAGAGGGAATAAGAGGATTGTTAAGAAAATATGGCATTAAAAAAGGCCTCCAAACAAAAATGGAAGCCTTTCTTTAGTTTCGTGTATAAGGGTAAGATCTATACGATCTCTACCAACTCAATATCAAAAACCAAGTCTTTTCCCGCTAATTGATGATTAGCATCGATGATCACTTTATCTTCTTCAACTTTAGCCACTGTAACAGGCACTTGTTGTCCATCTGGCTGCGACATTGCTAATTGTTGACCCACTTCTGGCTTTAGGTCTTCTGGCAAGTTGCTTTTTGGAACATCAAAGATCAAGTCCTCACGAGATTCACCGTAAGCCTCTGCTGCAGGAATCTCTGCAGTCTTTGTCTCTCCTACTTTCATTCCATCTACAGCTATGTCGAATCCTTTAATCATTTGCCCAGCTCCCAATTCAAAAGCCAATGGCTCTCTGTCTTTTGAAGAATCGAAAACTGTTCCGTCTGTTAATTTACCGGTATAGTGCACTTTTACACTATCTCCTGATTTTGCTTGTGGCATAAATATCAAAATTTGTTTTTCCTCAATATCAAGGATTTGCAAAGGTATAGGTTTATTAAGGAAAGCAAAAGGTGTAGAATACTTGAAAGTCTTACCTTTGCAAAATGTTTGAAAAGGCAGAGTATATCATAAGTAGCCCAACCTATCAACAATGTCCTAAACCAGACAGGTTTGAAATAGCATTTATTGGCAGATCGAACGTTGGTAAGTCTTCACTTATTAATATGCTTTCTGGCAGAAAGAACTTGGCTAAAACCTCCGGAAAACCTGGGAAAACACAATTGATCAATCACTTCGATATTGATGAACAATGGTACTTAGTAGATCTCCCTGGTTATGGGTATGCTAAAACCAGCAAATCGAATCGGGCAGCCTGGGCGGAGATGATCGAAGATTATCTGATCAACAGAGAGAGTCTGCAGATCGTATTCGTTTTAATAGACTCGAGACTTGAGCCTCAGAAGATCGATATGGAATTTATACAATGGTTAGGTGAGAACGCTGTTCCTTTTGCTATTGTATTTACCAAAGCAGACAAACAATCTATTAACAAGGGCCAACAAAGTATGGCTAGGTTCAGAAAGGTGATGAAATTGACTTGGGAAGAGCTCCCTCCTTTCTTTTTGACCTCAGCAGAATCGGCTTTAGGAAAAGAGGATCTAACAGAGTATATACAGGCTTTGCTCGAAAATTAAGTTTTTGTTTGAATTTCGATCAGAGTCCAAATAATTTGCGTCAAATTTAGAAAATATGAATTTCGGAGAGATAGCAGCAGTCGCAGGAAAAGGTGGTCTTTTCAAGGTATTGAAACCTTCTAAAGCCGGAGTGATCCTTGAATCACTTGATGGTAAAAAATCGAAGTTGGTAGTGGGGGCAGATGCAAGAGTCTCTATTCTTTCTGAGATTTCCATTTATAGCCACACCGAAGAAGGGTCTACGGCACTTATTGAAGTGATGAGAAAGATTCATGAAGAGTTTGACGGTGACACAGGCCTCGACAAAAATTCAGATCCGGAAGAATTAAAGGCTTTTTTAAAGCATATCTTACCTGACTATGATGAGGAAAGAGTCTATGTTTCCGATATCAAGAAACTGATCACTTGGTATAATCATTTAGCGGAGATCGATCCAGATTCATTTATGAAAGATGAGGCAGGTGAAGATTCAATGAAGGAGGAAGCACCAGAGGAATAATTTCAAAATATGTCTGGCTCCAAAGACATACACCAAAGTTTAGCTCTTTTCGAAAAAGACTTTCAATTGGATGGGTCTTACTTGGATCTGTCGAATGAAAGTGAGTTTACCTATGATCAAGCTTTTCTGAAGATCATGAGGGTAGTTGAAGACCTGATGGAAAAGGACTTTGAAAGACTCATTCAAGTCCTTTATCGAATAGATGTTTCAGAAGAAAAACTAAAAGCTGCATTAGCTGCTTCTAATGACAATCCAGCATCAGTCATCTCAAAAATGATCATTGAGCGAGAACTTCTTAAAGTAGAATTCAGGAAGAAATACAACAAAGGATAACTTCAATTGAATCATCTATCTTTTCTCAAGCTAAGCTTTGGAAGCCTCTTCGACCATATGCTTACTACCTACATAGAAAGGTACACGTTGGTGTAAGCTTTCTGGTTGAATATCCATGATGCGCTGCTTACCATCAGTAGCTTTTCCTCCTGCTTGCTCTGCAATCATTGCCAAAGCGTTACACTCATACATTAGCCGCAACTTACCTTTAGGGTCTTTTTTGGTGGAAGGATAAATATAGATACCTCCTTTCAATATGTTCCTATGAAAATCAGCAACTAAAGAACCAATATATCTAGCTGAATAATTTCTCTTCTTACACTCTTCAACGTATTTCTTCACACTTTCGTCAAATGAATTGTATGAACCTTCATTGATCGAATAGATCTTACCATCATTTGGCATTTTCATATCTTGGTGTGATAGAATGTATTCACCTAAACTTGGTTCGAAAGTAAATCCATTCACTCCTTTGCCAGTCGTATAGACAAACATTGTAGAAGACCCATAAAGAATATAGCCTGCGGCCACTTGGTCTTTTCCTGGCTGAAGTACATCTTCTTTCTGAATTGGCCCTCCCAAAGGCGAAACCCTTCTGTAAATACTGAAGATTGTTCCTATAGAAACATTCACATCAATGTTTGAGGAGCCGTCTAATGGATCTATAGCAATGACGTACTTAGATCTGGGATTGTTAAGATCAATTATATCCTCATCTTCTTCAGAAATGATTGCTGCCACTTCACCTCCCTTTTGCAAGGCTCTAGTAAATCTAATATTGGCAGCGACATCTAGATTCTGTTGTTCTTCTCCCTGAACATTTTCAGAACCATAGGCTCCCGTAATTCCGGCTAGCCCTGCCCTATTGATCTCGCGATTGACTACCTTTCCGGCATAGGCCAAGTCGCGAATGAGTTGTGACAATTCTCCGGTAGCATATTTAAATGCTTCTTGGTTCTTATTAATGAACCGGTCGAGATTAGAGCCTACCGGTAAGGCAATTCTCGATTTTTCAGCTTTTCCCATTGGTGAGTTATAATTTGATTATAATCAAACGTTAATAACTTGCGCGAAATTAGTAAAAATCAGTTAGGTAATTTGAAAGTCTTTAAATTTGGTGGTGCATCTGTGAAAGATGCTGAAGCTGTGCAGAATATGTCTAAGATTATTGCTGCACATTCTAAAGAAAAATTAGTGGTCATTGTTTCTGCCATGGGTAAAATGACAAATGCCTTTGAAGATCTATTGGCAAAGACTATTGCAGAAGAGCCCTTTGAAGAATCCGTAATGGAAGTAAAGGAATTCCATGGAGAGATTATTAAGGGATTAGGGTTGAATCATGATCTGGACCTAAAAGCTGAATTAGATACTGTTTATGAGCAATTGAGCAATGAGCTAAATGGCTACAGCTCTTCCTTCGGCTATGATTATGTTTATGATCAGACTGTATCATTAGCAGAGATCCTCTCAACCAAGATTGTCTTTGCATATCTAAAAAAACGAGAAATAGCTTCAATGTGGTTAGATGCTCGAAAAATGGTAAAAACTGACAGCGTCCACCGTCAGGCTATATTAGACTGGGGCGCAACTCAAGCTATGATCAAGTCTCAAGTGAAGCCATTTCTTGAAGAAAAAGTAGTGATCACGCAAGGATTTATTGGCAGTAATGCTGATTACAACACTACAACTTTAGGAAGAGAAGGAAGTGATTTTAGCGCTGCTATATTTGCCACTTCATTAGATGCAGAATCCGTGACTATTTGGAAAGATGTACCAGGAGTGTTAAATGCTGATCCTAAGAAATTTGAAAACACCAAGCTTTACGACAAGCTACCATATAAAGAAGCCGCTGAAATGACCTATTATGGTGCCTCAGTAATTCATCCTAAAACGATCAAGCCATTAGCACAAAAGGGAATCCCCTTGTATGTCAAGTCTTTTGGTGACATGAATGCCAGTGGAACCATCATTGAAGAATGTGTTGTACCTAACTTGAACCCTGCCATAATTCATAAAGAGAAGCAAACAGTTATCTCATTCAAGATCAGTGACTTTTCCTTCATCAATGAACATCACATTCACCTGATCTTTGAACATATCAAAAGACAGAACCTCATCATTAATTTGATGCAAAATTCAGCGATCTCCTTTACCATTTGTATGGATGACAATCCTAAAAAGAGAGAACAGCTAATGAATGGATTGAACGATGAATTTAAGATCTATTACAACGAAGGACTAGAGATGATCACCGTAAAGAACTACAATCAAGACACCATTGATGAATTGATGAAAGGGAAGGAAGTTATCATTGAGCAACGTTCGAGAAATAACTTTCAGATGGTATTTAAAGTAGGCTGATCTGATTATGAATGGTTGAAAAAGCTCTTTTAGAACGAGAGAAACGTAAAAATTTTAAAGATGGCCTTCTTGTTAAATATATCTTTTGATCGTTCTCCAAATAGAACCTAAATAGCCTGAGTGGATACCGAATAAATTGACATGCACCATCAGCGGATAAAGGTTATAGACTTCTACCAATGAATCGAAATCATCGGTAAGAGGGTAATTAGAATTATAGGCCTCATAAAACCTTTGATCAAACCCTCCGAATAAATGGGTCATGGCTAAATCCATTTCCCTGGCACCATAGTAAACAGCAGGATCATAAATAGCAGGCCCTAAGGTTGAACTCATGGCATTCCCACTCCACAGGTCTCCATGAATTAATGAAGCCTGTGATTCGGGTAAAATACTTGGTAGTTT
>CBFIDS010000036.1:0-4856 GCA_965661435.1 Roseivirga sp. | reverse complement strand
ATAAAACGACTAGAATGATCTCGAACATCGAGTTTGATCAATTCAATCTTGGTCTCTATAAAAGCTACCAGGGTATCGGATAATTTTTTAAAATCGAAGATCTTCAATGCAATCTGTTTGTTGCAAGATAGGAAGAAGAGGACAACTATCGAATTGAAATTAGCTTAGAGCTTTCTATTAATTGGCCAAGGCTGTCGTACAGCAAAGACTGAATAAAAATCTTCTGATCTGCATCATACCAGAAATGACCAATTTGATTATCCTCTAAACGAACTTTCAAGTAATTCAATTTCTCTAAACTTAAAGTTGTATTAGAAAAAGACGCTTGGTTATTAAATTCTAATACTTCAAGCCCAATAGCATTGATACTAGAGATATCATATGATTGAACTTGGTTCTGAGTAATAAACTTTGTCTCATTTTCACTCAGTACGAAGATTGTATCCGGAACATCATTGATCTCTACTTCCTTACCATCAAAAACATGATAACTTATAAGGTCTTGTCTACCTTCTCTATTTACTTTGATAGTAGAATACATTATCTGTTCACTTAGATTTGTATTCTCATAGAGGTATGATCTTTCACTTTCATAACTCTTGTTCACGGAAATGAGTACAAATGGCATCAAGAAGAAAGTAAAAATGATATATGAAAAACCAACTATTCTCGAATCTCTGGCCAAGGCACCAAACTTACTCGCAAGTAAAACCGGAATCCTTCTCATAATAGGAAATGGCAAAAAGATAATCACCCCTACCAGATTAAAGATCAAATGAACAAAAGCAAGACTAACGGCAGCGTCAGACTTGTTAATAGCCGCAATTAGTGCAGTTATTGTAGTTCCTATATTTGCACCTAAAACAAAAGGAAAACAACTCTCTAATTTTACTTTCCCTGATGCTACCATTGGTACAACCAAAGACGTTGTAATGGAGCTTGATTGAACGCCTCCCGTTACTAAAACACCCCAACCAAAAGATTTGAAAGGATTGTCAAAAACATAACGAGTCACTCTTTCCTTTGAACTACCAATCAGTCTTTTATAAATAATTCTAGAAAGGAATTTAATTGTGAAGAACAGTAATGCCAATGCAATCAGCAGGGATACAAAGTTTTGAGGCAATACACTTACAAGCCAATCACCGATATATGATATCCCTCTAAAGGAAATGTTACTACCTAATGTCTCGCTGGAAACCGTATTATCCACCAAAGCCGTTAAACTTTGGGCGGCTCTGCTTAAATATCCATAATAGTATTCAAGTGGAAATAAGATCAAAACCGTCAGAATATTGAAAAAATCATGGATCGTTCCGGCCGAAATAGCCTTTCTGAATTGATTCTTATTTGTGATAAAACCAAGAGAAACCAACGAACTAGTGAGGGTTGTCCCAATGTTTGCACCCATTACTACAGGAATCGCATTTTCCAGAGTAAGATATCCTGAAGCTACTACAGCCACAGTCATAGATGTTACGGTAGAACTACTTTGTATAAGTGCAGTAGCCAAAAGGCCGATAAACAACCCTATAAAAGGATTAGAAGTAGCCAAAAGTATAGAACGCGCAGTATTCTGACCCAACATTGTAACTGAGGCACCTACCAGGTCGATGGCCAACAAAAACAAAAATACAGCGATCAGGAAAAGGATGGTGGTCCTTAACCAGGAAAGCGGATTTTCAAGATTTTTTACTGTTGGCATATTCATATTGGCAGTATCAGATGTATTCTTCCTAAGATATCATGCAAAAATAGATTTTCGGGCTTCACAAATTAGGTTCTACATGTAAAGCATATGTTATCATTTACTCATAATGCAAAAAAAAATCTTAAAGTTCTATTTTATTGATTTTGTGAGAGTTACAGGTTTTAAATGTCGTAAACATTTGACAATCAATGAGTAGTATTAATTAATTGTCATGCAATTCTTAAAAGTTGTTATAGTTTTGTAGTCCCCAATGAGAAAACAGCTTATTTGAAAAGTATCTGCTCCTTAATATGACTCAGCTAGAAATTGTCATGTATGTTGGTTTCGTCCTATCAGCATACTCTGTAATAGGTAATGATGTTATCCAAACGCTGGGTACTTTCTTATCGTCAAATGAAAACCGCAAGTGGTGGGTACTGTGGATCTTTGCAGCTGTTATTTTAACAGCAGTTTTAGTCTATGGGTGGTATGTCAATGGTGGAGATGTTACCTATGGAAGACTGATAGGCGATCCGCCCATAAATGACATGGCTAACCCCAAATACCTCAACCCTGCCGATAAAGAAGGGTTCGGCTGGGCATACCTCCTTCCTCCAGTAGTCCTCTTGATCATCACCCGATTTGGAATCCCTGTTAGCACTTCTTTCTTAATCTTAACGTTTTTCAATCCGAAGAATTTAGAGAGCATGGTCATGAAGTCTATGTCAGGCTATTTGGTGGCCTTCGGGGCAGCTATATTAGTGTACATGGCCATCACAAAAAAGTTTGAGAAAAGATTCATTGATAACCCTCTAACAAGCAAGGAGAGAAAAATATGGACTGTCCTGCAATGGTTATCTACAGGTTTTTTATGGTCGCAGTGGTTGATTCAAGACTTCGCCAATATCTATGTTTATTTACCTAGAGAGGTATCTGTTAATAACCTGATATTCTCACTTATTGTCTTTTTAATCTTATTGGCCTATATATTCTATTCTAAGGGTGGAGCTATTCAGAAGATAGTGAAAGCCAAAACGAATACCATGGACATTCGCTCTGCAACGATTATTGATTTTGCTTTTGCCATTATCTTATTATTCTTTAAGGAATTAAATAACATACCGATGAGCACAACATGGGTATTCTTAGGTTTGTTAGCGGGTAGAGAAATCGGTATTAAATATTTCGGTTATGGAAATGTCCCAATGAATACGCTTAAAGATCTAGGTAGAGATTTAGGCAAGGTGTTCTTTGGCCTAGCAGTGAGTATTGGACTCGTATTCTTGCTAAGATTTCTGACTGTTGGTTTTTAATTGTTGACAAGCGATCCAAGCCATCAATCCAATACTTAATTCTATAGCATCTTCATCGATATTAAAATTCGGAGTATGAACGCCATTGGTTGTTCCCTTCTCCTCATTTCCAGTACCTAGTCTATAGAAGCTGCAAGGTACTTCATGGCTATAATAGGCAAAGTCTTCCGCCCCCAACCAAAGGTCTAGATCTACGACATTTTCTTCACCCAAATAATCTTCAGCGGCTTTTCTGGCAACTTGAGTAGTCTCAATGTCATTCTCAAGGTAAGGGTAGCCAACATCTATATTGACATCACATTCTCCCCCCAAACCTTCTGCAATACCCTTTGCAGCCCTTGTAATTAGCTCATGTGCCTTGAAACGCCAATCTTCATCTAGTGCTCTGAATGTACCTGTCAATTCAACTTCATCTGGTATAATATTCTGAGCGTGACCTCCGTGAATTGTTCCAAATGTTAGAACGGTAGGCGATTTTGGATCAGCATTTCGGCTTATTACTTGTTGTAATGATGTAACGATCTGGGCAGCTATGACTATAGGGTCCACAGTGCGATCAGGAAGAGCAGCATGGCCTCCTTTTCCCTTAACCGTCAGGAAAATCTCGTCAGCACTGGCCATATACTTACCTTCTCTAAAGCCCACTTTACCTGTGGGTATAAAAGGCATTACATGCTGGCCAAGCATGGCATCTGGTCTTGGGTTTTTTAATACACCATCCCTGATCATCAATGAGGCGCCACCTGGGTTCTTTTCTTCCCCTGGTTGAAAGACCAATTTTATAGTTCCTTCGAACGAGTCTTTTAACTCATTCAATATCTTGGCTGCTCCGAGTAAACATGAAGTATGCACATCGTGGCCACAAGCATGCATTACTCCTACATTTTTCGATTTATAATCGATATCATTTTTCTCAGTGATCGGTAAGGCATCCATATCGCCTCTCAAAGCAACTGTCCTTTTTTCAGGGTTTTGTCCTTTTATCAGGGCTACTACGCCCGTTTCTGCAATGCCCTCTTGAGGCTCCAAACCGAATTCTCTCAATTTGGCAGCAACATACTTAGCAGTTTCATATTCCTGATATGACAGTTCAGGATTAGCATGAATATGTCTTCTGATACCAATGATCTCAGAAGCAAATTCCTTGGCTAATGCTTTTACTCTTTGCTGATCAATCATTCTCTATTGGGAATTTATCAGGAACAATAGAAGCTGTTGGGTAGTAATTTCGAATCTCCCTATATAAGGGTTGTGCTTCTATTTGTTGAAAAAACTGGCCGATCTTAACAAAGTAAGTTGGCAGTTTATAGCTGAACTTAGCATCCCATTCAGGAGCAAGGTCGAATAGTCTATTCCTTACCCTACCAGCCTCAATTTCATTATTCCCTGAGTAAACTAGAATGGTGTACCCATCCATCATCCGAATACTGTCATTCTTGACCATCATGGAATCAATAACCATCTGGAGCTTTTCTGAAGCGTCAAAAGATACTTTTAATGCCTCGTTCTGAATAATCTTGGTACTTGCAGCATTCATCTGAGTATCCATTTCAATTTTAGGAAGATATTGAGTTAGATCATCTTCATATGAATAATCAATGATCTGCTTCTGTTGAGTTACGACTTCAGGGGCACAGCTCAAAACCGCTACTAGTAGCAGGGTAATTGACAAAGCAATATTTGCAGATTTATTACTCATCTAGCACCACACATTTGTTACTATTAATATCTTCTTCAACCGACTTGAACTTAACGTCTTTCTTAACCGTACCGTCTGTATACTGAACAGATATTCTATCATTTCTTCCGTATATCTTCTCCGATTTAACCGGTGCCACCTTTTCTGCAGGAGG
>CBFIDS010000035.1:0-34443 GCA_965661435.1 Roseivirga sp. | reverse complement strand
AAACAAGCTTCTTAATTTATTCAATTTGGGGTTTATTATCGCCTGACAATAAGGTTGTTGAGGATTTTCGTTGTAAAAATTTTGATGGTCAGCTTCAGCTTTATAAAAGGCATTAGGACCTGTGATCTCCGTCACGATTGGGTCGTCAAAATATTCTGCCATTTCCGACTTAACCTTTTCAGCTATTTTTTGCTCTTCTTCATCTGAGGTGATAATAATAGAACGATACTGTGTTCCTGAATCGTAACCTTGTCTGTTCAATGTAGTTGGATCATGAGTAGTAAAGAAGACCCTCAAAAGTTCTGCATAACTTAGGGTTTTTGGATTATAAGTGATTTGCACTACTTCGGCATGATTGGTTCTGCCACTAACTACTTCTCGGTAAGTTGGGTTTTTGATCTGCCCGCCAGCGTAGCCTGAAGCTACCTTGGAAACGCCTTTTACTCTTTGAAAGACAGCTTCTGTACACCAGAAACATCCACCACCAACAATGGCTGTTACCTCTTCCAATTCTGTAGAAAGTAATTGAAGAGATGCTGAATTAACGCAATAACGTAGACCACTAGGCTCAGGTCCATCAGGGAAAACATGTCCCTGGTGAGCATCACAGGTATTGCACATAATCTCTACCCTTACCATACCATGGCTAGAGTCTTTTTCATATTTGATAGCATTTTCCTTCACGGGTTGTGTGAAGCTTGGCCAGCCAGAACCTGATTCGAATTTCACTCTGGAATCGAAGAGGGGTGTGCCGCAACAAATACAACCATAAAGGCCTGGTTCATGTCTATCACAAAACTCACCTGAACCGGCTCTTTCAGTACCCTTTAAACGTGCGATTTCGAACTGCTCGGCAGTAAGAGTCTCTTTCCACTCTTCTTCAGTCTTCTCTACTCTTTTTTCAGGAGCAGGGGTTCCATTGTTACTGAATTTGATTACATCTGTCCAAGTAAGCATAGGCAATTCTTTATGGATTGGAGAACATGAACAATATGACAAAAGTTTAAGTGACTGAGCTCTTTTTCAAAAAAAAGGAATGACAATCACGTCATTCCTGAATTTATAATAGTTCTTTTTCAGCCTGAAATTCAATTGATATTTTCAAGTAATCTTGAGATTCGATCATCTAATTCAGTAGCCATCATTCTAAGATCTTCTGGGGAACTCTTGGGAATAGAATCTAAAGGACTCTGAATGTCAACTGTTAACTGATCTTGATTTTTTCTAATAATGACATTGCAAGGCAACTGTATTCCAATGGTCGGATCGATCTGGATTGCTGCATAAGCCAGTTGCGGATTGCAGATCTGTAGCTGTTTAAAGGTGTTGATATCCTTATCGATCTTATTGATAAGCGTTTCTTGAAAATCAATCTCATGAAGAACACCGAAACCAATTTCTTTAAACTCTACTTTTAGTTTTTCTTCAAGATTGCTTAAAGTAATATTCTGAAAGTCTTTGCTTATGGTTTTCATGATTCAACCTCCTCTTTCAGAAGTTCTTTTTTGATCACATCTTTTAAAACCTCTTTAGGTAAAGCCCCAGCTTGCATCATTGGTTCTCCTTCTTTTGGTATGAAAAGTATACTAGGGATACTTCTTATTCCAAACATGGAACTAAGTCTCTGCTCTGCTTCGGTGTCAACTTTGTAAATGTCTATTTCAGGATATTCACCTGCGAGTTCCTCAAAAATAGGAGCAACCATTTTACATGGGCCACACCAGTCTGCATAAAAGTCTATGATAGCCGGCTTGTCACCTTCAAATTTCCATTCTTTGCTGTTTTTATAATCGAAGACCTTTTTTTCGAAGTCTTCTAAATTCAATTGCTTCGTTTTCATAATTCTTGATTTGTATAAGGTTAATGTAAGTAAGTGCTAATCAGTTCCATGCCTTGTAACACAGGTTACTTATCTATCATTACTTAACATTCTGTGTCTTTAAGAGGTTATTTATTGCTATGAAGGTTGATGTATGTGGAATTGACTATGGGAGCAAATTGGCAGGTACCACTTCCATTAGTTATTTGAAGGATGGTAAAGTAGAATTGATAAGATCAGAAAAAAAAAGTGATGCTGATAAAATGATCATTTCATTTTGCAAAGAATTTGAGCCAGAGCTTGTTGCTTTGGATGCTCCACTTTCCTTACCAGGTATCTATACTCAAATACCGAATTGCGAAGATTATTTTTATCGGAAATCAGATAAGGAGCTTCAAGCCATGTCGCCTATGTTTTTGGGTGGACTAACTGCAAGGGCAATGAAATTGAAAAGCCAGATCTGTTCGATTGTAATAGAGAGTTACCCTGCTAAAAGAGCTTCAGAGTTAGAATTGAGCCGGTTTGATTATAAAAAGAAAAATGCTGACTATGAAGGCATGCTGAATGTCTTGGATTTTGATCTTAAGGATGAGATTAGAAGTAGCCATGACTTTGACGCCTTACTTTGCTTGGAAATAGCGATTAGGTACTCAAAGGGGCAGGCTTCTTACTCTGGGGATGAAAATGAAGGGCTTATCTACTACTAAAGGAGGTTCTCAGTTCCAGCGCACTTTGAAGCCAATATATTAGCTTGCTTTCTTTAGGAAACTCTTCTATTTCCTTCAGAAAAACTTGTTCGTAGCCATCAAGCCAGGAATGAAACTGGTCATTCGACTTTGATTCTTTAGTGATGTAATTCAGCAATAAGCCAATATTGAATTTGCCAACTTTAATGCCCGCATTAGCTAGTATAGCATCTTCAGCATTACATGCCTGTTCATATTGTTTTTTGACGGGAACCATCATGATTGGCTTGTTGAGATACATGGCTTCACATATAGATTCGAAACCTGCAGTTGTAGCATAGCCAATGCAGCCTTCCATTGCTGCCAGGAATTTCTGATCATTGATGTGGTTAAATGTAAGATTGGCATGAGGTTGCCAGCCATCGTCAAATTCCTGATTGTCCCAAAAACACAGCAGTTTTATCTTTTTATTTCGGGAATGCCATTTTATGATTTCCTCACTATATCCTTTATTGACCAAATAGATAAGGATATGGTCTTGTTTAGAGGGCTTTAAATCTAGTACTTCTTGTCTTAAAAGTGGTGGAACAATGCTCAATTTTGGTTTGTCGCTTTTTAATTCTCTAAATGATAGGGCCAACTTTTTATGAGCCGAGAAGGAGGTAAGTAGGTTATTGATTCGGTATGCAATTTTTTGAGTTTTAAATCCTTTGGCAAAGGGGAATTCTTCATGTTCTGCAAGATATTGATGAGCAACGCAGATCCTTTGTACTGAAGGTCTATAAAGTAGGAAGTAAAATCCACCAATAATATCGTAAAAGTTGACTATGATATCTGGTTGAACATGGTGTTTGACTCTATGTACTTTTTGTAGCTCAAAAAGAAATAGAGGTATGCTTATTATATTGAAGAAGATTGTTTTCCAAATGCTGATGGATTTGCTGGTTTTGTCGTAAAAAAAGTTCGGGCTTTTGATACAATGGAGTCTTGAACTGGTTTTTTCTGCAAAAAAGTCCGGAATCTTTCTCCTACTATTTGTGCCAATTAACATAGCGCTCACCTCATGTTCGCCTCGGTTTAAGATCTGTTCAAGGGCAAGTGCCTGTGTCATGTGGCCTCTACCTTCACCTTGAATAATGAACATTATTTTCATTTTAAGCTTTGTAGGTTTTGAAACCAGAATTTGAATCCTTCCTGGGCTCCTTATTGTTAAAGTATTGCTGGAGGTCAATAGTCTTCTGATTTTGCTCTCTTTTATGCTTTTCGCTTTGTTCGCTATCGGTATAGTAAACTAGACTCCACTCTCCTTCATTATCCTCCACGAGTGCTGTCATAGATTCTACCCAGTCACCTGAATTCATATAATGAATACCATCAATTACTTTTTTTGCTGGCTGGTGGATATGTCCGCAAATGATTCCATCACAATTTTTGTATCGAGCCATACTTGCCAATTGTATTTCAAAATCATCAATATACTTGACTGCCTTTTTAACCTTGCCTTTTATTTTTTGAGAGAGGGAGAAGTAAGGAAGACCCTTTTTTAATCTCTTGTAGTTGTACTGTCTGTTCAACCAGAGAAGAAATGTATATCCAATATCACCCAGCTTAGCGATCCATTTAAATTGAGTTGTGATTGAATCGAACACATCTCCATGAACAACATAGTACTTCTTGCCATTTGATTCGTAAATAAATTCGCGGCAGATAGTTAAGTTCCCCACGGTGAAAGGAAGGACTTGGTCTAAAAAGTCATCATGATTACCTCTTAGGTAAGTTATTCTAGTACCATCATCTTCGATCATTTTTAAGATTTTAGTAAAGAAACGGGTGTGTTTTCTCTTCCACTTACCTGATTTTTTAAGCTGCCATCCATCTATAATATCACCATTGAGTATGAGATTTTTACAGCGATACTGCTTAAGGAATCTAACTAGTTCTTTTGACTTGGAGCCTTTGGTTCCAAGATGAACATCAGATATGATGATGGTCTTACATTCGTTTTTCACTGTCTGGGTGTTTGGAGGTTCTGTCTATACAATATGGCATTGTAATGTGACCTCTTTATGAACAGTGAATTATGACTGTTTTACGTTTTGGTTTGATATTAAGTAAAAAGTAAAGAGTGCTTTCTATCTTATTTAAGCTGATTTTCTATGTATTCAACAGCTTGACCTACAGTCTGTAGTTTTTCGGCATCACTATCCGGAATCCGAATATCGAAGGTTTGTTCAAATTCCATTACAATCTCTGCATAGTCTAAGGAATCTATTCCTAGGTCTTTAATGAAGTTGGCGTCAGTCGTAGCTTCTGTTGGTGCGATACCTATTTTCTCTACTAATATCTGGGTAACTTGATCTAGGATATTGCTCATATATATCGGATGTAAAAAGAAAGGCGGAAGTTAATTGTTTTGATGAACAATCTAAAACCGCAGGGTAAATTCTGTACCGTCACCAATTACCGACCTTACTAAAATGGCACCGCCATGTTTTCGCATGATTTGTTTAGATAGTGAAAGACCAATTCCGGAACCCTGTTTTTTTGTAGTAAAGAAAGGAATAAAGATCTTACCTAATGCTTCTTCATCAATTCCCGATCCGTTATCTCTTATTTTTATAGTCGGTCTGCCGTACTCGTTAAGAAATGCATTGATAAGTATCATTTTGTCATCAACCTTTTCTTCCAACGCATGCATTGCATTTTGAATTAGATTGATCAAAACCTGATCGATCAATTCCTTATCAATATGGATTTTAAGATCGTTGGGTTTGATGTTGATAATAAATTCAATTCCTTTCTTCTCCATCTCATGAGACAAAAGAATTTTCATATGATCAACCACTCTCTGAACTTCAATTTCTTGAATCTTAGGTTCAGGAATCCTTGTTAAGTTTCTAAAATCAGAAACAAATCGAATCAATCCTTCGCTTCTTCTTTTGATGGTTTGAACTGCCAAGTAGATATCTTCAAGTTCCTCTTTCTCAATTGGGACATCGTCTTCAATATTATCAACCAAATTTTCTTCAACTGTTGTGGCTAAAGAGGAGAGGGGTGTGACGGAATTCATGATCTCATGAGTTAGTACCCTGATAAGGTTCTGCCACGCATCCATTTCCTTTTCTTCCAGCTCAGATTGAATGTTCTGAATCGAGACTAGCTTAAATTCTTCACCTCTAAGTACCAGTTCAATCACATAAATGGAAAGCTGGGTACGCGTTCCTTCGTGGGTAAGCTCAATTAAAGCACTCCCTCCAGTCTTAAGTTTAACCAAGGATTCAACCAGTTTTGGGCTCACTTGGCTTAGTTCAAAAATACTTCCCAATGATTCTATACCGAGAAGTTTCTTGGCAGAGGAATTGATGATCTGAATCTCACCTAGTTTATTGAAAGTTAAAAGTCCGATAGCTACATGCTGGACAATAGTTCTGAAGTAATGGTAATTGGCTTCTTTTTCTGCTCGGATTTCTCGGAATTTTCTGATCACTGTATTGAACTCGTTATAAAGGTCGTTCATTGACTTCCCTCTTCCGGCAGTTGGATAGGTTGTAGTAAAGTCATCATACTTTATTGAACTCAGAAAGCTGGCTATTTCGCGATTGGTTTTGTCTAAATTTCTAATGAGGAAGTAGACTTGTATTAGGATCAGTAATCCTATAAAAACTGAGTTAATACCATTTTGGTCTTCAAATAGGATATATGCCAAAAGAAAAATGGAGCCAATTAGAAATATGACTCTAGTTATAATGGCAATTCTTAGGTTCTTAAAGCCCATGCTTTTCCAATCTTCTATATAACGAAGCTCTTGTGAGGCCTAACTCCTTAGCTGCTTTTGAGATATTACCATTATGCTTGTTAATGGCCCTCAGTATTACATTTTTCTCGACATCATCTAGATTTAAATTGTCTACTGCATCGTTTTGAGAATCTTGTTTTTGAACTAAGAAGAAGAAATCATCTGGCATAAGTACATTTCCTTCGCTCATAATGATCGCTCTTTCTATGGCATGTTGAAGCTCACGGATATTTCCTGGCCAAGAATATTTAGATAGCTTTTTGTAAGTAGAAGGAGCTACCTTCTTGGTTGGCTTTCGATATTTTTCAGAGTAGATCTTTACGAAATGATCGGTTAAAAGATTAATATCATCTTCTCTTTCTCTTAAAGGAGGTAAATGAACTTCAACCGTGTTGATTCGATAAAGCAGATCTTGTCTGAAGGTATTTTCAGCCACCATGTCGTAAATAGGCATATTAGTGGCACAGATTAGTCGAATATCTATATCAATCGGAGTATTAGTTCCTATTCTAGTTACTTGCCTGCTTTGCAATACGGTGAGTAATTTCGATTGAAGTGGCATGCTCAAATTACCTATTTCGTCTAGAAATAGTGAACCACCTGTAGCCACTTCAAACCTACCAGCTCTATCATCTTTTGCATCGGTAAAAGCTCCTTTTTTATGGCCGAATAATTCTGATTCAAAAAGGGTTTCAGTAATGGCTCCCATGTCCACGCCAACAAAAACATTGTCTTTCCTTAAAGAGCGTTTATGAAGGGCACGTGCTACTAATTCTTTTCCCGTACCGTTCTCTCCTAAAATGAGAACATTAGCATCAGTTCCAGCTACTTTGTCAATAATGCTAAATACCTTGGTCATTGCGGGGCTATCACCAATGATGTCGTTGAATGGCTTACTGATGTCATCTTCGAGTTGCTTTTTCGCACTTTTAAGCTTCTCTACTTCTTTGTAACTCTCTTTAAGCTTTATAGCTGATGATAATGTGGCAAGTAGCTTTTCGTTTTGCCAAGGTTTAAGAACAAAATCAGTGGCTCCTTCTTTGAGAGCTTTAACTGCCATTTCAACATCACCAAATGCAGTAATAAGAACCACTACTGCTTTTGGGTCTGCTTCTAGAATTTTCTCAAGCCAGAAGAACCCTTCCTTTCCACTTGTAGTATCATGACTGAAGTTCATATCTAGAAGAATGACATCGTAGGTTCCGTTATTCATTAAGAACGGAATCTTCTTCGGATTCTTTTCTATGATGACTTCCTTTGCATGCTTCTTTAAAAGAAGTTTGGCTGCGATGAGTACATCTTCATCGTCATCTATTATTAATATTTTGCCTAATTCCTTATCCACTAGTTTCAGTTTTAATTCCTTTCTATCCTAAATAGTGCCAATTGGCATTGGGGATGAATATAGAGGAATTAATTGATAAGGTGTCCGATATCGTTACATAAAATACGAACGAATACGAACATAAAAACAAAGAATTTAGAAATGGTAGTAAAACTGAAAATAGCATTAATCAAAGCTAAAATTTAGAGATAATCAGTATATACATATGTCACCTTCAATTGAAATAAAAAACGAGCCTTTTGTTCTAAGTGAGTTTTGCAGATGTTATGAAAGTGTTTATATTGCCATCGTTGTTTTGAATTAATTTTAAGATTAATTCAGATATTTTGAGTTTTTGACCTTTGGGCTCGGTGCTGACCAACCGAGCCTTTTTTTATGCCTTAGAATCGAACCCTCAGTTCTTTAAAAGTGTTCGATATCGACCATCTCCTGTTTTAATTCTGTACACTCTTTATATCACTGTCACCTCCTAGATCTGTTTAACGCATTGTATGTCAGTACTTTAAAAAAGTGGCACTCTTGTTGTCAATGGCAAGTTGGAATAGAAAACGCGACTAAATAGCAATGGACAGAAAAATCAAAAAGAAAACGTGGACAACGAAACGTATTGTAACAATACTCGGGTCAGGAGGAATTGCTTACCTTTTATTATACGTATTTGTCTTGGCAGATAATTCTTCAAAACTAAACGTAGAATTAGAAAAGATCAGTGTAGGCCTTGTAGAAGAGGGACCTTTTCAAGAGTATATCCCTATTGAAGGTACAGTTCAACCAAAAACAACATTCTTCCTAGATGCTAAGGTTGGGGGTAATGTTCAAGTAAAATATCTAGAAGGTGGAGTTGAAGTTCAAAAAGGAGACACGATTCTTAAATTAGAGAATAGTAGTCTAGAAATGAGCTACATCAGTCAACAAACTCAAACCAACCGTCTTGAAAACGAGATTGAGAACACGAACAATAACCTTCAGCAATCATTATTTAGATCAAGATCATCGGTTATTACTTTAGACTTTGATATTGATCAGGCAAGAGACCTCTATACTAGAAATCAGCAACTTTGGAAAGACAAAGTTATTTCGGAACAAGAATATCTTAATTCTAAAAGAAGTTACGATCGCCTTTTAGCACAAAGAAAGAATACCATTAAGCAAATGGAATATGACTCCATTAATGCCGTAACACAGGTTAAGCAAAATGAAGCTAGGTTAGTGACTTCAAGAGAAAGTTTAAGAATTGTAGAAGGACAGTTGGATGATCTTTATGTTACGGCACCTGTAGACGGGCTTCTTTCAACCGTTAATGCAGAAATTGGACAGTCTATTGGTCAAGGAACCACAATAGCACAGATTGATGATTTAGATGGCTTTAAAATCTCAGCTAACGTAGATCAGCATTATTTACCACGTGTTTATGAAAGCCTAGTTGGTACCTATGATTTTGCCGGACAAGAATATACCCTTGAAATAAGAAAGAAATTTCCCGAAATTAATAATGGGACATTCGTAGTGGAAATGGTTGGACAGGTTCCTGAAGGAGTAAGGAGAGGTCAAACGATTTCAATTAGACTTCAATTGAGTGAAGAAAAGAATGCTATTCAAATACCAAGAGGCGCCTTTTTTCAAACTACTGGGGGTAATTGGATCTTCGTTCTAAATGAAGATGAAACTGAAGCTACAAGAAGAAATATCAGGATTGGTAATCAGACTCCTAGACATTATGAGGTCTTGGAAGGATTGAACCCTGGAGAAAAAGTAATTTTTTCATCTTACGATGGATATGAAGACAAGGACAAATTAGTCATCAAGAAATAAATTAATTCAAACAACTAATTAACTTTTAATATTATGGAAAACGGCAAAAATATCATCACCACAAAAGGGCTTAAAAAGTTCTACTACACTGATGAGATTGAAACCACCGCATTAAACAACGTGAACCTTCAAATCGGTGAAGGTGAGTTTGTTGCCATCATGGGGCCATCTGGTTGCGGTAAATCTACATTGTTGAACATCATCGGATTATTGGATAACCCATCTGAAGGTGAATTCTATTTTTACGATGAAGAGGTCTCAAAATATTCTGAAAGACAAAGAGCAGAGCTAAGAAAGAGAAACATTGGTTTCGTCTTCCAAAGCTTTAACTTGATTGACGAGCTAACAGTATATGAAAATGTTGAGCTTCCTTTGATCTACTTGAAATACCCAGCGGCAGAAAGAAAACAAAGGGTAGAGGAAGTGCTTGAGCATATGCAGATCATGCACAGAAAAGATCACTTCCCTCAGCAATTATCTGGTGGTCAGCAGCAGAGGGTAGCAGTAGCAAGAGCAGTTGTAGCTAAGCCGAACCTAATTCTGGCGGATGAGCCTACCGGTAACTTAGATTCAACTAATGGTCAGGAAGTAATGACTCTATTGAGCGATTTGAATGCCAATGGTACAACGGTTATCATGGTAACTCACTCAGCTACTGATGCTGAATACGCTCACAGAGTAGTTAACTTATTTGATGGTCAGGTAGTATCTGAAAATATCAATTCTAAAGAGAACTCTTTAGTATAAGATCACACTAAGATTTCGGGGTACATTTGTGAATGCAAATGGGCCACTTAATTGAAAGTCAAATTTGACTTTCACAGATGAATAATGCCCAAGGATAGAAAACAATAGTATGAAAAGAATATTCTCGATAGCGCTAATTGCACTCCTAGGTACGAGTGGGCTAATGGCTCAGCAAGTATTGACTTTAGAGGAATGCATTGATATTGCGCTTCAAAACAACATCTCTATTAAGAGAGCCAAGAACAATGCGGAAATTGCTAGGGCTAATTTTACCCAAAGCAAGTTTAACTTTTTACCAAACTTAAGTGCAGGAGCGTCTCATAACTGGTTTGAAGGATTATCATTTGACCAAACATCTGGTAGTTTGGTAAACACTACAACTTTAAGTGGTGGGGGCTCTCTTAGTGCCAACCTAACTATTTTTGATGGGTTCTCTAATGTCTTCGGAATGCAACAAGCTAAGGCTAATTTTGAGGCATCGGAGGAAGCTGTCAAAGGTTCTATACTTTCTACGCAAGCTTCTATTGTTGGAGCATTTCTTCAGGTAATTACAATTCGTGAAAACTTGAAAATGCAACAAGAAACTTTAGAACAACTAAATGGTCAGCTTGATAGAGAGTCAAAAAGAGAAAGTGCCGGAGTTGGTAACATGGAACAAGTTTACAACTTCAGATCACAAATTGCACAACAGCAGCTTACAATTGTTAATCTCAGTAATAATTTAGAAACAGCTAAACTGACTCTGATTCAGTTGTTGCTTTTAGATCCTTCTGAAGACTATATTTTTGACGGAATTACTGTTAACGATGAGGAACTTGAAAAAGAAATTGAATTATATTCAGATGTATATGATAGGTCGATGGAAGTTTCGCCTTCTGTAAAATCAGCAGAATTGAATTTAGAAGCATCCGAAAAAGCACTACAGATTCAGAAATTCAATTGGATGCCTAGCTTAACTATGGGGGCTGGATATGGTACTTCTTGGACTTCAAACCTACGGAATCCAAATGACGGATCAGTTCTAGATCTATCAACTCAATTTGAGACCAATGCTGCTAAATCTGCAAGATTCAATTTGAGTCTTCCATTATTCACAAGGTTCAACAATAGAACACAATTCCAGACTTCAAAAATTCAAGTATTGAATTCACAATTGGCACTAGAACAAGCAAAGAATGATCTTACAAACCAGGTTCAGCGTGCATATTTAGATTTGGTTAATGCCAAAACTACCTATTCAGCAGCAAAGCAAAGTAAGGTTAATTTAGATCAGTCATTTGAGTTTTCTCAAACTAGATATGAAAATGGCACGATCGATTTTGTCACTTATTTACAAAGCCTAACCGCTAAGAATAGGGGCGATCTAGAATTAATTAGATCGAGGTATTTAATTCTATTGAGACAGTTTATTCTTGATATATACAAAGGAGAGTTGATGAATGAACAAGTAGATTAATTGAATTTATAGATGTCTATAGTTCTTTTCTTGAGAGCGAAAATCTGATTGTTTTCCATAAACACTGATTGATAAGAGGGGTCGGCTAAGCTGACCTCTTTTTTTGTCTTTTTGTAAATATCAATCATCACTAAAGAATCTTCACTTATAAAAATCAGATCATCCTTGGAAAAACTGAAGAAGTTGACTTTTGCTATTGATATGGTTTCAATGTAATTCCCAAGATTATCAAATATTAGAGTGCCTTGAATAGGGTCGCTTATAAATAATAAGTTCTGGTATTCTCTGATAAATGCCGGCTGGATATTCTTATCACCTAAGGTTAGCAATAGAGAGTTATCTAATAGGACCTCTCCATTTTGCAGGTCTATTTTTTGAAGAGTTAATGAGTTTGAATCAAAGACCCAAAGATTGTTATCTCCTGAAAGAGTAACTAAGCCATTGAATTGGTCAAGGTTAAATCTCCCCAAGTCATATCTTTCAGAATCGGTCAAGAACCTGTTTAAAAAGAGATATTGTTGAAAGGCTGAATAGTAAACGAATACCCGTAACCCTTGCCACGCTTCTAATAAACTTGGCTCAGCTTGAGTTTGAGGTGAATAATGGAATAGTAAATTTCCTTTCTGATCGTATTTTTCAATAACTCCAGATTTAGAAGCAAAGTATAGATTACCTTGTCTATCTATTGATCCCGTTACTGGCTTAAAGGGTAATTGAAAACTTCCAGCCTTTTTTAATTCCTGCGCGTTAATCTGAAAACCGAGAAATAGGAATAATCTGATGATGTTATTCTTCAAATGTCTTTAACGATAATTCTGAACCATCGAATTCTGCATAAGTCTTATAACTCAGCCATTCTCCCAGGTTTATGTATTTACTGTTTTCTCCTACTTTAAGATCTAGTGGCAAGTGTCTGTGTCCGAAAATGTAATAATCCCTATGTTTTGCTTTTTCGAGCTCTTTCGTAAAGGCCCACAGCCACTCATTTTCTCCTAAAAACCTTTGCTCCGTATTGTTGGCTTGAGCTCTGCTCTTTCCAGACCAATAATTTGCTAAACCTATGCCGACATCTGGGTGAAGCCATTGAAAGCACCATTGGAAGAACCTGTTTGTAAAGAGTCTTTTGAGAAACTTATATCCAGAATCACCTGGTCCTAAGCCATCACCATGCCCAATAAAGAAAGATCTATCATTGATCTCAATTTCAATTGGATCGGTGTGAACTTTGGCATTAAGTTCTTGTTCGAAATAACCGAACATCCAAAGATCGTGATTGCCTGTAAAAATATGCAGTTGAATACCTTCATCCGCAATTTCAGCCAGCTTGCCCTGAAACCTTGAGAATCCTTTAGGTATAGTAGACTTATATTCGAACCAAAAATCAAATAGGTCACCCACAAGAAATATTGAGTGAGCATCTTTTTTACACTCATCTAGCCATCTGATTATCCTTAATTCACGTTCACGACTTTTTTTAGCATTAGGTACACCCAGGTGAAAGTCTGAAGCAAAATAGGCTTTTTGAGAGCTGGAAAGATTAAGTTTCATTGTTGCTAATGAGATGGAAAGTTAGCGAATGGCAGAAATAAAAAAAATCAGGCCTTCAAAGCCTGATTTTAAAATAGGATAGAATATTTTTTTATTCTGATTTTTTAGATTCAGAATCATCCTTAGAATCCTTCGTCTTATTAAAATCAGTGACTTCTGAAGCCTCAGTCTCTTTTGATTGAGAGTCGGTGTTTTCAACTGTCTCGTTTTCAGATTCAACTATATCTTTAGCATCCCCTTTAGTTTGCCCGTTTCCATTATTGGTAAACGCCTGATAGGTAGTTTCTTTTGCAAAGGGTCTTTTACCAATTAGCCCTTCTAGGTCTGATTGGAAAATGATCTCTTTGTCTAGAAGCTCCTTCGCAAGAATTTCTAATTGTTCCTTCTTATCAGTAAGTAGTTCTATAGTCCTTTTGTAAGCTTTTTCTACCAATGCTTTAACTTCTTCATCGATGATCTTCGCGGTATCCTCTGAATATGGTTTATTAAAGTTATACTCGCTTTGCTTAGAGTCGTAGAATGAAATGTTTCCAATTTTCTCATTCATACCATAGACACTTACTATACTATAAGCCATTTTTGTAACTCTCTCTAAGTCACTTAAAGCACCTGTTGAGATCTTCTTAAAAATGATTTCCTCAGCTGCTCTACCTCCAAGAGTCATGCACATTTCATCAACGAGTTGTTCCGTTTGATAGAGAAATTGCTCTTTAGGCAAATACTGTGCATAGCCTAATGCTGCAACTCCACGAGGAACAATAGACACTTTCACCAATGGGTCTGCATGTTCTAAAAACCAGCCTGCGACAGCATGACCCGCTTCGTGGTAAGCAACTATCTTCTTCTCTTCTGGAGAGATGATCTTATTCTTTTTCTCCAATCCACCAATGACTCTATCAATGGCATCTTCGAAGTCTTTCATGTCGACAGCTTTCTTGTCTTTCCTTGCAGCGATCAAGGCAGCCTCGTTACATACATTAGCAATTTCAGCACCAGCAAAACCTGGTGTTTGGGCTGAAAGTATTTTAGGATCCATGTCCTTATCAAGTTTGATAGGTTTCAAGTGTTCCTTGAAAATAGCCTCTCTTCCATTGATATCTGGTTTGTCAATGCTGATCTGTCTATCAAATCTTCCTGGACGGAGTAAGGCATTGTCTAATACATCGGGTCTGTTAGTCGCAGCCAAGATGATCACACCAGAATCGGTTGCAAATCCATCCATCTCAACTAATAGAGAGTTCAAAGTATTTTCTCTCTCATCATTTGAACCAGGCATTTGCCCTTTTCCTCTTGATCGTCCGATGGCATCTATCTCATCTATAAATACAATACAAGGGGCCTTCTCTTTGGCTTGTTTGAACAAGTCTCTTACTCTGGCAGCTCCAACACCCACGAACATCTCTACGAAGTCAGAACCTGATAAAGAGAAAAATGGTACAGCTGCTTCACCCGCAACTGCTTTGGCTAGTAATGTTTTACCAGTTCCTGGAGGGCCTACTAGCAATGCTCCTTTTGGTATTTTACCACCTAGTTTGGTGAATTTCGATGGGTTCTTTAAGAACTCCACTATTTCTCGAACTTCCTCCTTGGCCTCATCTAGTCCAGCAACATTATCGAAAGTGATCTTCACTTTGTTCTCTGTATCGAATAAAGCTGCTCTAGACTTACCTATGTTGAAAATTTGACCTCCAGGACCAGAATTCCCTGTCATTCTTTTCATCATTAACCAGAAGAATAAGATGATTAGAATTAAAAAGCCCCATGTGCTCAGAAACTCAATGATGGTAGTTCTGCTATCGAACTCAACAGGTATTTGCTGAGTTTTTGGGATGTCATTTTCTTGAGTGAAAGCTTGATAATAATCTCTGAAGTCTTCAGAAGAGAAAAATTGCTTCTCAATCTTATAATGTGGGCCAGAACTGAGACCTAGAACGTTATTATTCTCAATCTCAGTTTTGTACTTGGCATTTTGTAATGCTTCATTTTTGAGTGTGACCTCAAGGATGTTTTGATTTTCGATGTAGGTGATTTTAGCCACATCGTTGCTTTTGAGCATGTTTTCAAAACGAGCTTTGGTAATCGTAATTCCTGAACCTGAATTGGTAAAGAAGGAAATGGCAAAGAATAATACAATAAGTGAAATAAATATCCACAACTGATTATTCGGACGTTTTCCGCCTCCACCTGGAGCAGGCTTACCAAGTATATTTTTCTTTCTAGGATTGTCTGGCATTTCTAGTTTTTTGAATTCTTTAAATCTACACTATAACGCTTAGTTTGGATAAAGGTTAGTTATGCGTTCTGACTAACAGGTGTAATTTTAGCATCGCCCCAAAGATCTTCTAATCCGAAAAATTCTCTGCGGTCTTTTCTAAAGACATGGGCAACAACATTGACAAAATCGATTAGGACCCATTCTCTATTCGTGAATCCTTCTTTCCTCCAAGGCTTTTCGTCCCTCTTTTCAGCTTCTTCCTCGATGGACTTAGCTATTGCTTCAATTTGAGTGTCGGAATTTCCAGAACATATAACGAAAAAATCACAGATAGATCCTTTAATATCTCTGAGGTCCATGACCACAATATCCTCTGCTTTCCTTTCTTCCATCCCCTCTACGATCACTTTACTCAGCTCTTCTGAATTCATTGACGATTTTTGTGAAGTATTTTTGATTTCTTTGCGCATAAAACTACAAAAACTGTTGTACAAAATTCCTGCTAATACTCTGTTTTTAGGCAAGACTATCCATTTCATGCCATCATGTCATTCAACTAATGACATAGCCAAAGATTTATGTGGAAAGCATGACACAAAAGAGGGAACTGTCGTGATTACTGACTATCAAACTTCTGGCAGAGGTCAACGCGGAAATACTTGGGAAAGTATAGCTGGTCAAAATTTGACCTTTTCAGTTTTACTTCAGCCTTCAATGATCAATTTAAGTCAGCAGTTCTATCTAAATATGATTGCGTCCCTTGCTGTAAAAGAGTGCTTGATTTCATTACTCCCCAGCAAGAATGTTCAAGTCAAGTGGCCGAATGATGTTTTGATAGATGGGAAAAAGGTTTCGGGAATTTTAATTGAGAATATTGTTAAAAGGGGTTGTTTTGAATGGAGTGTACTCGGAATTGGTTTGAATGTAAATCAAGTTGATTTTATTAACCCAAGAGCTACTTCAATAAAAGTTGAAAACGGCTTAACAAACGATTTATTAGGACTTTGGGATCAGCTTCTTCACCAACTTGAAAGGTATTATTTAAAACTTAAGTCGCAATCCTATGCAGATTTGAAGAGCCATTATCTTCAGTCTCTTATCGGATTTAAAGAGTTAAGGAGATATCTAGCTGAATATGAATTTGAAGGGGAGATTATAGACGTTCTAGAGAGTGGCCATTTAGTTATCAGATCTAAACAAAAAATTTATCAGTTTGATTTTAAAGAAGTTGAGTTCTTGTTGAATTAGCCTGAAACTTTGATTCAGATTCAAGAAGATGTTACCTTTGCACCGCTAAAAGAAGATCAATGCAAGAAACAGAAGTAAAATTCAAAGTAAAAGACATCAACCTCGCAGATTGGGGTAGAAAAGAAATTCAATTAGCTGAGGCAGAAATGCCCGGCCTAATGTCTCTAAGAGAAGAATATGGTGAGTCCAAACCATTAAAAGGAGCGAGAATTGCCGGTTGTCTTCACATGACAATTCAAACCGCTGTTTTGATAGAGACTCTTGTGGAACTAGGTGCAGACGTTACTTGGTCTTCATGTAATATATTCTCAACTCAAGATCATGCCGCAGCCGCTATTGCCGCAGCTGGGATTCCTGTTTTTGCCTGGAAAGGTATGAACGATGAAGAATTCGATTGGTGTATTGAGCAAACACTTCATGCATTCGAAGGTGGAGAACCTTTAAATATGATTCTAGATGACGGAGGTGATCTCACTAATATGGTTTTGGATAGATTTCCTGAATTAGTACCAAACATCAAGGGTCTTTCAGAAGAAACCACGACAGGTGTTCATAGACTCTATGAGCGAATGAAGAAAGGGACACTTCCAATGCCCGCTATTAACGTGAATGATTCTGTCACAAAATCAAAATTCGACAACAAGTATGGTTGTAACGAATCTTTAGTAGATGCCATTAGACGTGCAACGGATATTATGCTTGCTGGGAAAGTAGCGGTTGTTGCCGGTTATGGTGATGTAGGGAAAGGATCAGCTTCTTCACTTAGAGGTGCTGGTGTAAGAGTAATAGTAACTGAAGTAGATCCAATTTGTGCTCTTCAAGCTGCAATGGATGGATTCGAAGTAAAGAAAATGGAAACTGCTATCCCAAGAGTTGACATTGTAGTTACTGCTACTGGTAACAAGGATATAATCTCTGAAAAACATTTCAGAGCTATGCATGATAAGACCATCGTTTGTAACATCGGTCACTTCGATAATGAAATTGATATGGCTTGGTTGAATGGTACTTATGGTGATACTAAGATCGAGATCAAGCCTCAGGTTGACATGTATAACATTGATGGAAATGATGTGATATTACTTGCCGAAGGTAGATTGGTAAATTTAGGTTGTGCAACAGGTCACCCTTCTTTTGTGATGTCCAACTCATTCACAAACCAGACTTTAGCTCAAATTGAACTTTGGACAAATACAGATGCTTATGAAAATGCGGTTTACACATTGCCTAAGCATTTAGATGAAAAAGTAGCTGCACTTCATTTAGAGAAAATCGGTGTAGAATTAGAAACTCTAACTGAGGATCAGGCTGAATACATTGGTGTAACTGTAGATGGCCCTTATAAGCCGGAACATTATAGATACTAAACAAGATTTAGTTTGAAATTAAAGGCTTCCACTAGGAAGCTTTTTTTATATCCCTTAAGATTTTACTTTTAGCATCAATTCGATCTAATGTCACTTTCTCATAAAATCAATAGATACAGTTCACTAATTAAGGACTTCAATAACTGGCCTTCCTTCTTGTTCTACAAAACAGGTAAGAAATCATCGTTTGTTTTTAAGATGAGAAATGGCTTCAAAATTGAAGTAAAGAGAAAGATGCTCCCTCCTTTTAAGGAAAGCTTTTTTGATAAAGTATATCTAAAACATTTCCCGCAAAATTCTTTACCCAATCACCCGACAATTGTGGACATAGGTGCAAATGTTGGTTTTTTTAGCTTAGCCATGTTTTCGCAATATCCAAAGGCTAGGATTATTGCCTTTGAACCGATGCCTTTCAATTTTAATCAATTGAAAGATTATCAAAATACATTTTCAAAATTCAATTGGGAAATAGAGAATAAAGCGATTGCTGCGAATAATAAAGGATTGACTTTGTTTTCTTCTACGATAGATGGGTTTTCTACCATGGCTGGTGTTTTCTCATCCGATCAAAAAGCAGAGAAAATTGAGGTGGGCACTTTGACATTAAAAGAAGTCTTGGAAGGGAAAGGGATAGAAACAATTGATTTATTAAAACTTGATTGTGAGGGCTCTGAATACTCCATTCTCTACAATCTGGAAGCTCATTTATTCGATAGGATCAAACTGATGAGTATCGAGACGCACCCTGGAGAAGAAGGTGATGAGAATCACGAAGGAATGATCCGGTTTCTCGAGGAAAAAGGTTATCTCCTTAAAGAGCAAGTTAATAGTGATGGAACTGGCTATGTTTGGGCCTGGAAATAAATACTTATTTATAGATCAATGTATATTCTGCAAACTTAGATAAGTCACCAGAATCTGCCCCGATACATGCCATTACAAATTTAAAAAACTGTGATTCGCTAGAGAAGTCATAGATCAAACCACTCCAAAGCCTCTCAAATCCTAAATATTGGTCTAGGTTTTTAGTTTTTACAAGGGCTAAAGTTTCTTGAGTACTTTCATTGAACATAGATGGAGATGAATCTCGAATCGCTCTTCTTTGAGCATAGAAAGGGATATTATGTATTAACGTTCCCTCGATCTGAATGGGGGTACTCTCAAGAATACTAGATTTGGAGATCACTTCGCCAATATCATCATAGGGTCTATAATTCTCCATTTTAGGAAAATAGCTGGCAAAAACAATCAGGAAAATAGACATAGCCCAAAAAGGTAGGGCAACAGTGGTATCGGGTGTCTTTTTCTTGATGAGCCAAAGTATGTAACCTACTAAACCAACAATGGTAATTAAGTATAAAAATGGGGATAAGTTGAGAATTAAAACCAAATAGAAACTCATTCCTAAAAGAATCGGTGGTAATAGACCAAAAGCGAAATACCAGAGCAGTTGAGAAGATCCTTTAAATTCTTTTTTCAATAAAAGGGGGGTAATCATTAAGATCATGGCTGGATGTGCCTGGATAAAATAAGTCGGTAGCTTTCCTTTTGCCACTGTAAAAATCAAAAGCATAATTAAGAACCAACTCATCTGAAAGTTGATCTCTTTGAGGCCTCTCCAGTTTTTTATCCAATAGATCAGGGCGTAAAAGAACGCTAATGAATATGGCATAATGGTCCAAGTCATGACCTCCAAATAGTAAAAAGGTTTTAATCCATTAGACTCTCGCGTAAATGCTCTATCGAATGTCTCTCTTTTATAGGTGATCCAAAACTCCTGCCCATCCTTAAGGTACATGAAGATTACCCAGCTAATGCCGATCAACACAACTATGGGAATACCGATTTGAAGTTTTAGTTGTCGAATCCTTTTCCAAAGTACTTTCCAGTTGCCCCAATTATCCCAAAGAAGAAATAATCCAATGATACCTCCAATAACTATTAAATAAGGATAGCCTTTCGTTAAGACTGCTAATCCGAGAGAAAAGTATGCAATTAAAAGGGGCTTAAATTTTTGGGTCCTATAACCTTTTAAGAAGTTATAAAGGGTTAGTGTAAAAAAGAAGGTCAGTGGCATTTCCGGAGAGGCATATTGTTTTACGGCAAGCAGTTGAAGACTAAAGGCCATCATAAGCATGGTATAAAGCCCTCCTTTAAAGCCATACATTAGCTTACCCAATAAGAACGTTACCCAAATACTTCCAAGTCCTAAAAGTAAAATCGGTAGTCTTAAAGCGAATTCGTTTATACCGAAAATACTTGAAGAAAGAGCCATCACCCAATAGGTAAGAGGGGGCTTGTTATATCTAGGCTCGTAGTTGTATGATATTTCGAGAAAATTTCCTGTTTCAAACATTTCTCGAACTGCCTCAGCATAAAAGCTCTCATTAGGAGTCCAGATGTCATTTACACTGAAATTATAGAAGTAAACTATTGATATAAATGCAAATAGGAATACAACCTGTCTTTTAGGTGAGGCTTTAAGAGTTAATAGTGCTAAGAGTTCTTTCATTCTACAGGTAGGCCTTTATTGAGACTTCTTAAATACGCATATTTCATAAAGGTGGTATGGCTACTAGTGGCACAGATCAATAGCCCATAAAAGCCATCTAAGAACCCTAACCTAAAAAAATAGTCTTGAATAAATCTAAAAATGGCACTGCTCACCATTTTTAAGATTGAGGCTTTTTTGCCCATCTCTAAAAGAGCCTTAGCCGAGATCTTGGCGTATTTACTCGATCTATTGATGTGATCTTCAATAGTATAATAGCTATAATGAAGAAGGTCACCTTTTAAATGTTCGGTTTGAACGTCTTCATTTAAAGCTACTGAATCATGTGGATTGATTCCTGCCCACCTTCCAACATCGCGGTTCCACAGTCTTATTTTAGTGTCAGGATACCATCCACTATGTTTAATCCATTTTCCGCAATAATTGGTAAACCTATTGAACCTATAGGCATCAGAGCTAAAATTATTTTTAACCTTTTTTATACTCTCTTTCAACTCCTCCGAAAGAGCCTCATCAGCATCCAGAGAAAGAACAATATTATGTTTAGCTAGGTCTAAGGCATAATTTTTTTGCTGAATGTGGCCTTCGAATTTATGTTCTATAAACCTGACAGTGAATTCATTACAGATAGATTTAGTCTGATCTGTGGAGAACGAATCTACGATAACTATCTCATCACAGACTTCAACTAAAGAGTTTAAACATCTTCTTATATTCTGTTCTTCGTTATAAGTGATTATAACCCCTGAGATTTTAATTGACTGACTCATTCATCACAAAAATAAGGATAACCTTTAGGTTTGGTTGAATTATCTGATTGAAAGCGATAAACTTCCTTACTTTTGTTACTTAAGATCATTTGAATGTTCAATTACATTAAGAGAAAAAGGCGTAAGAGAGAAATCAAAAACACCTTCAAAGAGTATGGATATGAAATTAAGCAATTTGATCTATCCGATCTGGGTCAGGTTGAGTATGCTCAATGGCTCCATCCATTTGAGGGACCAAAAGAGGTGAATGACTCTCAAATAAATTTTTACAAGAGCTTAGCTAAAGAAGGAAGTCTGATCATTGACATTGGAGCCCATACCGGTGATACGACAGTTCCAATGGGATTGGCAGTTGGTGCCAAAGGACTTGTTATTGGCTTGGAGCCTAACGAATATGTCTTCAAGATTTTAGAAAAAAATGCTACTCTTAATGAAGGCAAGATGAATATTGTGCCTTTACCTTTTGCTGCCACAACGCAGGATGGTGAATTCACTTTTAACTATTCTGACGCGTCTTTTTGTAATGGAGGATACCTCTCTCAAATCAAAAACAGCAGACATAATCATAATTATGAGCTGAAGGTCATAGGTAAAAATTTCGATGATTATTTAAGAAAAAATTATTCAGAATGGTTGCCTAAATTGGAACTTTTGAAAGTTGATGCTGAAGGATTTGACAAAGAGATCCTAGAAAATATGGCAGGAATCATCGCAGAATTTAGGCCGAATATTATGGCAGAGTGCTATAAAAAATTGACAATGGAAGAAAGGCATGACTTGTTCGACTCTCTTGCTCGTCACAATTATAGTGTCTACTTGAACGATACTCATTATTTAACTGAAGGTTTTGTAGACTCTGCGGATAGAATAAAGCTGACAAGGGATACAATGAAAATCAAAAAGCATTTTGAAATTTTAGCAATCCCCAATTAATATGATTCTAGTTGATAACGCGGTGATCAGTGACGATATCAAAGAGCAGTTCTTTGTTTGTGATCTAGATAAGTGCAAGGGGGCTTGCTGTGTGGAGGGTGATCTTGGAGCACCCTTAGAAGAGCATGAACTTGCAGAGATTGAAAAGGCATATGAGGCTGTGAAACCTTACTTATCGCAGGAAGGTATTGATGCTATAGAAAAAGAAGGCCCATATATTATGGACTTTGAAGGTGACTATTCAACCACGACCATAGGCGGTAAAGAATGTGCTTTTGCAGTTTATGATGAAAAAGGGATTTTGAAGTGTGGCATTGAACAAGCACACAGAGATGGAAAGACTGAGTTTAAAAAACCTATTTCGTGCGAACTATACCCTATTAGAATTAGTAAGTACGATCACTATGAAGCTTTAAATTACGATAGATGGTCTATCTGCTCAGCGGCTTGTACTTTAGGCGAAAAACTAGGGGTTCCCGTTTATAAGTTTCTAAAGGATGCCTTGATTAGAAAGTATGGAGAGGCTTGGTATAAGGAACTGTGTGAAGAAATAGAAGGGAAATAAAAAAGCCGGACTAGCCGGCTTTCATGTTTTATAGATCTGAAAAGTCGAAGCTCTCTAAGAACTTCGTTGTAAAGTTTCCGGATTTGAATCCTTCGTCTTGCATCAATTTGATATGGAAAGGAATAGTTGTTTTGATTCCTTCGATCACAAATTCTTCAAGTGCTCTTTTCATTCTTACAATGACATCTTCTCTAGACTGACCACTAACGATCAATTTAGCAATCATTGAGTCATAGTTTGGAGGGATTGAATAACCCGCATAAACATGACTGTCAACTCTTACTCCATGTCCACCTGGGAGATGAAGGTTCGTGATCTTACCTGGCGAAGGTCTAAATCCATGCCTAGGATCCTCAGCATTGATTCTACATTCCATTGCATAAAGCTTAGGATAGTAATTCTTACCTGAGATTAGTTCTCCTGCCGCTACTTTGATCTGTTCTTTGATCAGGTCAAAGTCTGTTACTTCTTCCGTAATAGGATGTTCAACCTGAATTCTGGTGTTCATTTCCATAAAGTAGAAATCACTATGCTTATCTAGCAAGAATTCAACAGTACCAGCACCTTCATAACCAATAGCTTCTGCAGCCTTCACAGCTGCTTCACCCATTTTATCTCTTAGCTCTTGGTTTACTGCAGGTGAGGGCGTTTCCTCTACAAGCTTTTGATGTCTTCTCTGAATAGAGCAGTCTCTTTCTGAAAGGTGGCAAGCCTTACCCTTACTATCACCGATAATTTGAATCTCTACGTGACGAGGCTCCACCACAAATTTCTCAAGGTATAAACCATCGTTACCAAAGGCAGCGGCTGATTCCATCTTGGCATCATCCCAAGCTTTTTGAAATTCTTTATCTGAGTTTACGATTCTCATCCCTCGGCCACCACCACCGGCTGTCGCTTTCAGAATGACAGGGTATTTCATTTCATTGGCTAACTTGATTCCCTGTTCTACGGTATCTAATAGACCGTCAGACCCAGGGATACATGGCACACCCGCAGCCTTCATGGTTGCTTTGGCCGTAGCCTTATCACCCATTTTATCGATCATGTCTGGACTAGCTCCTATGAATTTGATACCATATTCTGCACAGACCCTTGAGAACTCTGCATTTTCCGAAAGGAAACCATAGCCTGGATGAATAGCATCCGCATTGGTGATCTCAGCGGCAGAAATAATATGTGGGATCTTTAAATAGGATTGATTAGATGGGGCAGGACCAATATTGACAGCTTCATCTGCAAATCGCACATGTAAGCTGTCTTTGTCTGCAGCAGAATAGACAGCCACAGTTTTGATTCCCATTTCCTTACAAGTTCTGATTACTCGTAAAGCAATTTCCCCTCTATTTGCGATTAATATTTTCTTAAACACGATTGCTGATTTAGATTGAAAACTTGATTCTCAGAAGTAACCTATGCAGGCTCAACCAAGAATAATGGTTGGTCATATTCTACTGGCGAGGCATTTTCTACCAACACCTTAACAATCTTACCTGAAACTTCTGATTCGATCTCATTGAAAAGTTTCATGGCTTCAACAATACATACTTTGTCTCCAATAGCAATAGAATCTCCAACACTAGCGAATGGAGCATCCTCAGGCTTAGGGGCTCTGTAGAAAGTTCCGATCATTGGTGATTTGATCTCTATGTATTTGCTAGGATCGTCTGCAGGCTCGGTTTTCGCTGCAGCTGCTTGATTGTCTTGTGACGCAGCTGATGCTGGGGCCGGACTTGCGGCAGGAGCTGGAGCAGGTGAAGGAGCAGGAGCTGAAGCAACAACTTGTGCCTCTGTATCTCTTTTTACCTTAATTTTAAATTCTTCCGTTTCAATATTGACTTCTGCTAATCCTGACTTTGCAATGAAGTCTATCATGTTCTTAATTTCTTTCGGGTTCATATTGAGTTAAGGTTTTATTTTACACGCTCTCCGTAAGATCGTGTTCTAGTGTCAACTTTAATTTTGTCTCCTAAGTTAATGAATAAAGGTACTTGAATATCAGCACCAGTCTCTAAAGTAGCTGGTTTGGTAGCATTAGTTGCTGTATCTCCTTTTATGCCTGGTTCAGTGTAGGTGATCTCGAGTTCTACATATGCCGGTAACTCACAAGTCAATGGTTCTTCTGTTTCGGCATGAAATAGAATTTCAACTTCTTGCCCATCTTTGATCAGATCTGCAGATTCAATCATTTCTTCAGGGATCATCACTTGCTCATAATTTGAAGTATTCATAAAATGAAAACCAAATTCATCCTTGAATAGAAATTGATGAGTCCTCTTTTCAACCCTGGCAGTTTCTATTTTATGACCAGCAGAGAAAGTATTATCAACGACCTTTCCAGTCTTAATATTTTTAAGCTTTGTTCTTACAAATGCAGGGCCTTTTCCTGGTTTTACATGTTGAAATTCAGTGATCATCCAAAGATCATTGTTGATCACGAGGCAAAGGCCATTTTTAATGTCTGAAGTATTTGCCATTTATAATTATTCGTTAATTCTATTTAGGATCTAATGCCCATTTTACCCAAATGGAACCCCATGTGAATCCGCCACCAAAAGCAGCTAAGATCAGGTTGTCCCCTCGCTTTAATTTGGATTCATAATCCCATAAGCAGAGCGGTATGGTTCCACTAGTAGTGTTTCCAAATTTTTCAATATTCAACATCACTTTGTCTTCCCCTACACCCATTCTGCGTGCAGTAGCGTCAATGATTCTTTTATTTGCTTGGTGAGGGACTAGGTAAGAGATATCGCTAGAGTCTAAATTGTTTTTCAACATGATCTCTGCCGCTACATCGGCCATGTTAGTCACTGCAAATTTGAAGACTGATGATCCTTCTTGGTAGGCATAATGTTCTCTATTTGCAACAGTTTCGGCAGTTGCAGGCTTTCTACTTCCTCCCGCTTTCATATGTAAGTGGGGAGCACCAGAGCCGTCAGATTTGAGGATCGAGTCCATGATGCCGATGTCATCTGTTGTCGGTTCTAAGAGTACCGCACCTCCGCCATCACCGAAGATGATACAAGTAGTTCGGTCTTGATAGTCTACTATTGAAGACATTTTATCTGCACCAATCACTACTACTTTCTTGTATTTACCAGTTTCAATGAATTGAGATCCGGTAACTAAGCCATAAAGAAAACCCGAACATGCGGCTTGAAGGTCGTAGCCGAATGCATTTTTTGCGCCAATGGCATCTCCGATCAAATTAGCAGTAGCAGGGAAGACCATGTCAGGTGTTGTTGTACAACAAATGATCAGGTCTATTTCTTCTGGAGACGTGTTGGTTTTTGCAAGCAGTCCATTCACTGCTTTGATTCCAATAACTGAGGTGCCTTGATTTTCCCCCTTTAGGATTCTTCTTTCTTTTATTCCGGTTCTGGTGGTGATCCATTCGTCAGTTGTTTCCACCATGGTCTCTAATTCCTCGTTGGTCAGTACGTATTCTGGTACATAACCTTGGATACCGGAAATCTGAGCTCTCACTTGAGTCATGCAGTTATTTTTGGTTCAACTTGCAATTTAGATTCAATATCGTCTGGCAATATAAGCGGAATGGATACAGAATCATAATTGTAAATTGCGATTAATCAGGCACAGGCCTATAAAAAAAATGCTCCTGAATTTTCTCAATCCAGGAGCATAAAGTCTTCTGAGAAGTCTTAAGCTAAAACTTCTTTTTCCATTACTACTTTGCCTTTGTAGTATAGTTTTCCTTCATGCCAGAACGCTCTGTGAGGCATGTGTAATTCTCCAGTAGTAGGGCAAACTGCCAAGTTCTTAGCAGTTAATTTTTTGTGAGTTCTTCTCTTATCTCTTCTGGTTCTCGAGATTTTTCTTTTAGGATGCGCCATTTCTTATTTTTTTAAAGCTATCGCTATTTATTATTCTTCAATTTTTTCAATGCGTCCCATCTGGGATCAATGATTTCTTCTCCTTGTTCAATGTCATTTTCTTCTTCTCCAGAAGTGTAAATGAAACTATTCTCCTCGTCCAGATCTTCATCTGCGAACTTCGGATGTAACTTTTTCATGGGTACTTCCAAGCCAATAAACTCGAAAATCACCTTAGCTACATTTAAGGTTTGAGTGTTCTTTTCGATAACATAAACGTCATCTGACAACTCCTTGTCCTCATCTCCATATTTGAACATGAGGTCTTTTTTAACTCTTAAAGGATAGTCGAAGAGTTCCAAACTTCTATCACATTCTAGCTTTATGCTTCCTTCAATTATGAATTCGGCCTGAATCATAGAATCAGATTTGTTAAGAACTACTCTTGCGGTTAGGTTTCCCTTATTCAGCAAGTCACCATCAAACATTTCAAAGAACTCATCCTTTATTTCGAAGTCGTATTCATGAGCGCCATTCGAAAGCTTGTAGATATGGATATCAAATTGCTTTTCTCCCCTCATGGATCATCGGTCAAAAATCAGGAGTGCAAAGGTAGAGATTTTCTTTGATTCAATAAAACTAAGACCAAAGAAAATGTAGCGCATCCCTCTCTTTACTTTAAGAGCCGGAAGTAACTTTTAAATTCTTATCTAATGGAATCTTTTTACGCTCTTCAGGCGATACTACAAACTTCTTAAGATTCTCTTCAAAACCGTTCAATTCTAGATGATCTAAAGGACTGATCCTGAGCGTTATATTCTTGAATTTTGCATTATATGTAAAATCATTAATGATCTCAATAACATCGTGTTCAATAAAGACAGTGCTTGATGCATCTATATATAGATCTGCTCCTTCAGGAACTCGATTCAATTCTTTTAAGATCTGTGCTTTATTCAAGAAGGTTACTTGCTCTGAAAGTGCTATCTGATAATGTTCATGCTCAGGATCATGTGATTCCTTCAATACATATGGATTTTTAAGATTTGTGAAAAGGATATAGAAAACAGCAACGGCCATTCCTATACCAATACCTACTAAAAGATCTGTAAATACAATTGCTAAAACAGTTACCACAAAAGGAATGAATTGTACCCAACCTTTAGAGAACATTTCTTTAAACAAGCTAGGCTTTGCTAATTTATAACCTACCACAAGGAGAATAGCAGCTAAACTGGCTAGTGGGATCATATTCATAATGTTGGGAATAAGCATAGCGGCTATCAAGATCAGGAAACCGTGAACGAAGGCCGCCATTTTTGTTTTACCACCTGACTGTATGTTGGCAGAAGACCTAACAATAACTTGTGTTACAGGAAGTCCACCGATCATTCCAGCGACTATGTTTCCAATTCCTTGTGCTCTTAATTCTTTATTGGTGGGAGTAGTCCTTTTTTGAGGGTCTAGTTTGTCTGTCGCTTCAACGCATAATAGTGTTTCCAAACTGGCAACAATGGCTATCGTAATACCTAAGATCCAAACATCTGGGTTTGTAACGCCAGAGAAATCTGGAAGTGTGAATTGACCGATAAAGCCTGAAAGGTCTTCAGCTACCGGGATACTCACCATATGCTCATTCGTGATCTCTAAGCTTCCACCAGAGAAAAGTTTACCAAATACAATCCCTAGAACTACCACGACTAATGGTCCTTGTATAGTTTGGAATAGCTTGATCTTCTTCATGAACTTTTGCTCCCATAAAATGAGAATCCCAAGAGAAATAATAGATAAGGCCAATGCCCCAGGAGTGATAAAGTCTAGCATATTGCTCAACTCGGAAAAGGTATTCTCTCCATCAGGTTGAAAGAAATCTAGATCTCCTTCTGGGTTAGCATCGTATCCAAAGGCATGAGGGATCTGTTTTAAAAAGATGATGATACCTATGGCAGAGAGCATTCCCTTGATCACCGAGGTGGGGAAGTAGTAGCCTATGATTCCCGCTCGGGCAATACCCAAAACAATTTGAATAACACCCCCAATTATTACGGCAACTAAAAAGATCTCAAATGATCCTAATTCTTGAATGGCAGATAGTACAATAACGGCTAAACCAGCCGCTGGACCAGACACCCCTAGATTAGAGCCACTGAATGCGGTAACTACTATACCTCCGACCATTCCTGCTATTATTCCAGAGAAGAGTGGAGCTCCTGATGCTAAGGCAATTCCCAAACAAAGGGGTACCGCAACTAGGAAAACTACCAATCCGGCAGGGGCGTCATTTTTGATATTTTTAAAAAGATCTTTATTCATAATTAGTAAAGTAATCACAAGGTGAAACCTTGATTGATTGTATTTGAATTGTTAAAAAATTGGGGGTAACTATAATTGAATTAAACCAACTCCGGAGGGGGGAGTAAGATGTCATTTGCTAGCAATTGTCTGAATACTAATAAATAATGCATTTCTGAACTGCTTAGATTATTTCCGAATTTTTGCCCTAGTACAGAATCTATCATGTCTGTTTGATTGATAGTTTCTTCCTGTGCTTCATCTTCTTGCTCTTCCGAATCTCCTTCTGAATCCTTTAATTCCATGCTAATCGATTGGTCATCAAGCACCTTACTATAGGTTTCTAAGCTGACTGTAGCAGTAAAGAGAGTAAGAAGTAATATGGATAAGAGTCGGGTCAAGTATGTAAGGTATAAGTATTGTTACGTAATACAATGATACCGGTTTTAAACTCTACATAAACTGATTTTTGTCAGATTAAGGGAAGAAAATCATCTATGAACTCATTTTTCTGGCCATAATAATGTCTTTGGCCAAGTAAATTGCTGAACGCATACTCTGTTCGTTGGCAATTCCTTTTCCCGCGATGTTGTATGCAGTTCCGTGGTCAGGTGAAGTTCTTACGGCAGATAATCCTGCAGTGTAATTCACACCTTCTTCAAACGCCAAGGTTTTGAAAGGGATCAAGCCTTGATCGTGGTACATGGCTAACACACCGTCAAATTTGGTTTGGCTGGCATTGCCAAAAAAGCCATCTGCTGGGTAAGGACCAAAGACTAAGTCACCTTTATCTTTGAAGTGATCGATCACAGGTTGAATGATCTCTTTTTCTTCGCTTCCGAGTAATCCATCCTCGCCCGCATGTGGGTTCAATCCTAAAACGGCAATTTTGGGTTTGCCTATGGTAAAGTCCTTTTTCAGTGATTGAAGCATCAGCCTCAACTTTTCCTTGATAACCTCCTGAGTCAGTTTTTCCTTGATCTGAGCTACAGATATATGACCTGTTGCCACGCCAATTCTGATCTTTTCACCACAGAGGAACATTAAACTTTCTTTTGCATCGAAGGCATCAGTAAAGAATTCTGTATGGCCCGGAAATTTGAAAGAATCGCTTTGGATATTGTTTTTGTTGATTGGTGCAGTGACTATCCCATCGATCTTACCTGATTTAAGGTCTTCAGTAGCTTTTTGAATAGCTAAAAGGGCTAGTTTACCAGCTTCTTTCGTTACTTCACCAGCTTTGACCTCAACATCATTAACGCAGTTGATCACATTTAATTTGTTATATCTGATCTGATCTGCACTATCAGTTTGGTTGAATGAAAACTTATCGATCTCAAGTATATTCTTATAGTGGGAGAGCACCTTTCCGTGACCATACACCACTAGGTTGATACCATTGAAAATTCTCAGATCTAAAACTGACTTAATGATAACTTCAGGGCCGATACCATTGATATCGCCAATAGTAATACCTAGAGTTGGGATCATTGCTTTGTCGTTACTGTTTTCAGTCATATCAGATTATCTTTCTCCTTTGTCCTTTATATAGCTTTCTTTGTGCGCAAATTAAGCTTTTTTGAATAAGTTGTAAGCATGAGTTCCGTTCGACCCAAGAAACATTTAGGCCAGCATTTTTTGAAAGATTTGAATATTTCAGAGCGTATTACTGATGCTCTAACCGGACATGGGGGCTATGAATCTATTTTGGAAGTAGGGCCGGGTACAGGAGTATTAACCCAATTCTTATTAAAAAGAGATGAGAATTGTTGGGTGATCGATGTTGATAAGGAGTCGATCCAGTATTTGGAGAAGAATTTCAAGTCGCTAGAAGGAAGAATTGTTGAAGGTGATTTCTTGAAATACAACTTTCTGGAGAAAGCCGGATCTCCCTTAGCAGTGATCGGCAATTTCCCTTACAATATTTCTTCACAGATCTTTTTCAGGATCCTCGACTTTAAGAACGATATACCTGAAGTGGTTTGCATGATCCAGAAAGAGGTGGCTGAACGTATTGCAGAAAAGCCAGGATCTAAGACTTATGGAATTCTCAGTGTGCTGCTTCAAGCGTATTATGATATAGAATACTTATTTACGGTAAAACCTGAGGTATTCAATCCACCGCCAAAGGTAAATTCAGGAGTGATCCGTTTAAAACGAAACACAACTGAAAGTCTAGATTGCGATGAAAAGCTATTTAGAACCGTTGTTAAGGCAGGTTTTCAAATGAGGCGAAAAACATTGCGCAATGCCCTAAAACCCATAAATTTGCCCGAAGAAATGAAAGGAGATCCTGTACTGGATCTAAGAGCGGAGACTCTCTCGGTCGATCAATTTGTAGAACTAACTAACAGAATCTCAGCGTGTCGGATGAACGAGTAACATTTGAGCTTACCAAAGAATATCTCGAGCAGGTTCTACAAGCTGTCGAGCAGCAAAATGCTGTCTTTATCCGAGACACCATGGAAGGGGTCAATCCGGCTGACATTTCGCAACTCCTAGAAGAGGTAGAAACTGAAGAAGCTCGTTATGTCCTCGATGTGCTCAATAATGATATTGGTGCAGAGGTTATTGAAGAGCTCGATGAAGATACCCGGAAAGAGTTTCTCGAGGAGCTTTCTCCAATCGAGATCGCCAAGTATATCGTTGAGATGGAATCCGATGATGCGGTGGATATCATCAATGACCTCCCAGTTAAAACCCGAGAGGAGGTAATAGCAGCCATAGACGATCCTGAATCTGCTCAGTACATCAATGAGCTGATGCGCTACGATGAAGATTGTGCTGGTGGTCTGATGGCAAAGGAGATGATCGTGGCCAATATCAATTGGACCATCGTTCAGACCATCGAGGAGATCAGAAGGCAAGCCGAAAATGTAGAGAAGATCTATTCCATCTATGTGGTTGACGATAAGGGCAAACTTGAAGGAAAGGTCTCTGTTAAAAAGATCATCCTTTCGAAAGATAAAACTCACATCAAGGATATTTATGATGACGATTTGATCCATGTAGAAACCTATATGGATGACGAAGAAGTAGCAGATATCATGCGTAGGTATGACCTTGACGCTGTTCCTGTAGTCAATTTGCAAGGGAAGCTGGTAGGTAGAATTACGATAGATGATATCGTTGATGTGATCACAGAACAGGCCGAAGAGGAAAGACAGCTGATGTCTGGTATCTCTGGAGATGTGGAAGAAGATGACTCCGTTTGGACAGTTTCTAAAGCACGACTCCCTTGGTTATTGATAGGGTTAATTGGTGGTACGCTTGGTGCTTGGGCCATTGGCTTTTTTGAGGGCGATCTAGAGCGAAATGCAGCTTTGGCCTTCTTTATTCCTTTGGTGATGGCAACAGGAGGGAATGTAGGTATTCAGTCTTCAACGCTGATCGTTCAAAGTTTAGCGAATAAGTCTGCTTTCGATGATACCTTCAGTAAAAGAATAGCAAGGATGTTTGCAGTGGCTTTGTTCACAGGAATCGTTCTGGCCATCATCAGCTTCTTTATAGTCTACTTATGGAAAGATGATAAAGACCTGGCGACAGTAGTTTCAGTTTCTCTCGTTGGCGTGGTGATGCTTTCCTCTTTTATGGGAACAGCCACCCCATTAGTTTTAGATAAATTAGGAGTTAATCCTGCCTTGGCCTCTGGGCCTTTTATTACCACTACCAATGATATTCTCGGAATCATAGTTTATTTGGCTATGGCAAACCTTTTACTTTCCTGATATGAGCAAAAAGTGTCTGATCATCGATCAAATGCATGAAAGCATTGTTCCTCTTTTGAAAGAGATTGGCCTAGAACCTTCCTATCAGCCTGACCTGAAAAGGGAAGAGATCTTGAATTGCATAGGTGAATTCGAAGGAATATTGGTCAGGAGTAAAACTACTATCGATAAGGAATTGATAGACCGCGCCCATAAGCTTGAATTCATTGGAAGAGCAGGGGCAGGACTGGATAAGATCGATGTTGAATATGTTGAAGGCAAGAACATTGAGATCTTAAATGCTCCGGAAGGCAACAGAGATGCCCTTTCAGAACATGCGGTGGGCTTACTATTAAGCCTGCTGAATAAGATCAATGCCTCTGATCAAGAAGTGCGTCAATGGATCTGGGATAGGGAAGGCAACCGTGGGGTCGAATTAAGTGATAAAACGGTAGGTATCATTGGTTATGGCAACATGGGGCAGGCATTTGTTCAGAGATTGAGAGCTTTCGATTGCCGAATTCTGGTCTACGATAAGTATAAAAAGGGCTTTGGTACTAAAAAGGTGGAGGAGGTTCCTCTCGAGAAGCTATTTAGTAAAACAGATATACTCAGTCTGCATGTTCCGCTAAGTGAAGAAACCCGCGGATGGATCAATAAAGAATTCTTTGAGTCATTCAAAAAGGACATTTACCTCCTGAATACTGCCAGAGGTGAGATCGTACCCGTTAAAGATATGAATGCACTGCTCGATTCTGGTAAGATTTTAGGCGCAGCTTTAGATGTGTTAGAGGTTGAAAAATTTGATAAACTAACTGAGCTTCAGAAAATAGAATTTGAGAAATTGTTCCAAAGAAAGAATGTAGTTCTTTCCCCTCATGTGGCTGGCTGGACATTTGCTTCTTACAAGAGGATCAACGAAGTTTTGGTGAGTAAAATCGCTGCTCACTATAGAATAGAGTGGAATATCTGACTTTCTCTTTAAACAAAAATTAGCTAACTTTGTATTAAATAATCGCTCCTAAGGCGATTTTATTGGTTTAAAGCGGTTTCTACGGAGACCGTTATTTATTTGAGGAAATTCTAAATTAAGATATATGTCAAGTGTAAGTTTTTACACCGAAGAAGGTTTGCAAAGATTGAAGGATGAACTTCAAAACTTAAAGACCAAAGGAAGAGCGGATATGGCGAAGCAGATCGCTGAAGCTAGAGATAAAGGTGACTTGAGTGAGAATGCAGAATACGATGCTGCTAAAGACGCTCAAGGAATGATGGAGATGAGAATTTCGGAGCTGGAAACGATCGTTGGAAACGCAAGGGTGAAGAGAGCCGAAGACGTAGATCTTTCTAAAGTTTCTGTGCTTTCTACCGTTAAGATCAAGAATTTAAAGAACGGTATGGAAGTAAAATACACTTTGGTATCGGAGAAAGAAGCTGACCTAAAAGCTGGAAAAATCTCTTATGAGTCTCCAATTGGAAAAGGTTTATTGAATAAAAAGATAGGGGAGATCGCTGAGGTAAAAGCTCCGGCAGGAAGCATGGAGTTCGAGATCCTTGATATTACTCTAGACTAAGATGGCGAGTATCTTCACCAAGATCATCAACAGAGAGATTCCGGGGCACATTGTGGCGGAGAATGAGCATGCGATTGCCTTTTTAGATATCAATCCACTCAATGAAGGACATACCCTTGTGGTTCCAAAAAAAGAAGTGGATAAGCTATTCGATCTTGATGAAGATACTTACCTCAGATTACAAGCATTTACACACCAAGTGGCTAAGGCCATTGAAA
>CBFIDS010000034.1:0-8266 GCA_965661435.1 Roseivirga sp. | reverse complement strand
GAAACAGAAAGCAGAAATGATGCTAGAGGCCCTTGGTCAGAATCTCGGGGGAGCATTGCATGTTCAAGAGCTTGGGAGCCCTAGAATGTACAATACCTTGGAGGAAAGAACTGCCGGGCTAAAGATTCGTGGTCTTGCCGCTATGGCAGATGCTTCCAACGTAGATTTCGAAAAGCTAAAGTTTGAAGCCACGGTTCAGGTTAAGTTTGCGATAGACCTTCCGTGACCCCTCCGTCCTTCGGATACCTAAGGAGGATTACCAATTAGGATCGATTGGTGGCACTCCTTTGAACTGAACGACTTTGTCTCCATAGATAGGGTCGTAGTAATGTCCCCCTTCTTGGTAATCTGGGTTCCATACTTTTTCATCATTTTCCATTTTATAAAGAAATGGAGAAAGTAAAAGCCTTTCTAAATGCCATCTACCTTCAGCTCCTGAAGGAATGTCCTCTCCATCTCCATAGAGCATTAATCCGCCATCAGCATAGACTTCATGACCAGGATGTGTCTCTTTGTATTCATGGCTTACATTCATCAGCTTATGGCCTAGCTCATGAGCAATAGTTCTACGAGAGCGGTCGCCTCTTTGTAGGTTAGAAATTGTAATGACTCCTCGATGTTCTTTAGGCAAATTGTTCACATAGGAATACGTAGGAAATGAAAGCCCCCCTGTTCTGACAGACTTCACTGTCCAATTTCTTCCTTCTGACACCTCTAGAAAAGGATAAAATACATCTTGTAGCACAATGAGGTAAATAGTTCTGTCATTATGATCTTCAGGCTCAATCATAGATTGAAATGCTTTTTTGGCCTTTTCTGTTAATTGAGATGGGTTGCGTTTCATATTTACATACGTATTCGCATATTCTGTTGCTGGCACCTGAGGAATCTCATTGGCCTGAATCGCTAAATAAGAAGGATTGATCTCTCCGGTTTTCACGAACTTCAGATTCAACTGAACACCAGTAGGCTTGTAGATCTCCTTCGCTGCTAGATAGGATTCCATCATTTTATCTAGCGTCACTTTATTGAAATCCGGATCTAGATTGGAAGGCATGTAAATTCCGATATCTACAGTTGGCTGATCTTCACTTAAATCACTGTTGATAGCTCTGAGGTCAACTGCATTTACTGTTAACCATTGAACAGGCTGAATTTCATTCTCAACTTTGGTTGTATTAGGTGAGTAGCAAGAGTGAAGAGCTAACAAGATCATAGGAAATAGAAAAAATCTAATCTTCATGAATTGAAGATAAGGAATGATAATTAGAAAAGTATTTAGCTGAATTGAATTTGATGAGATCAATATGACCACCCTAGCTCCTCCTATGAGGAAGGGCGTTTTCTTATCTATTCAATTGTATCCATAAAAAAACCTGACTAAGCCACGCTTGTCAGGGTTTTATATTGTCGAAACGAATTAACGTTTATTCTTCTACAACAGCTTTGGCTTGTAAAACTAATATAGTATTAAGCATTTCTACTACTACTTTTTCATTTTTAATAATTTAATTAATTTTTTATCTTCTAAATAAAATTATTTTTATTTTTATTCTTGTTATATTATTATTTATACATTAAACAATCACACAATGAAATATTTAATTTACTTCACTTTTTTGTTCTGTCTTTTCTTTTTTGCGTGTACTGAATCCAAAGTTCCAAAACCTGAATCAGATGGTGTAAGAATTCAAAATTTAGTATTACCAGAGGCTAAATTTATCTCAGTGGTAAAGAATGTTGAAAGAATTTATCTCAATGATATTGGTAACAAGGTACCTATGCAATCAAACACTGCTGATTCGAATTCTGTTTTAAGTCTAATCTTAGAACCAATGCTAAACAATGGCCTCCAAATTCACACAGCCCTCAAGAATGAAATTTATACCTCAGATTTTTATTCAGAACTATCTGAATATGAAAAAGCCAAGCTACACGTTGAAATTGATCAATTAGAAGATGATCAATTAGTTGAGCTTTCTCTGATAGTGAATGTTAGCTTTTATTCTGAACAATTGGGTTCAGAAGATATAAATTGGCAAAGAGTTTACAGTTGTGTTTCGTCTGCAATTGGTATTGAGGCAGTAAAGATGTTATTTAAAAACTCATTAGAAACAGTTGCAATTGAAACAATTATTGGTGCACTCAAACATGTCGGCAAAAGATATTTAGGGTGGATCGGAGTTGGATTTATGATTTATGAGTTTGTCCAATGTGTATCATAATAACATAGAAATGGCTGAAAATTCCAAAGTGAAGTCTTGGGTATCAATACTCAGATTTTCGATCGTTCTCTCTTTTATAATTTATTCGGGCTCAAGAAATGATTTATTCTTAGCTAGTTATTTTAATTATACATTAATATTTGTTGCAATAAATTTTCTTTTGATTTTTTACGTTTTCTATCGTGCCATCAAATTATTGAAAAAAGAAACTTTGCTAAAGAATAAGGTCTTTCTTGAAATTGTAACAATGTTATTAATCAATTCTACTTTAACTATCCTTATTCTTTTCCAAATTTAGAATTCCGTTACCATTATTTAAACAAAAAACCCTGACTAAGCCACGCTTGTCAGGGTTCTATATTGTCGAAACGAATTAACGTTTATTCTTCGTATACTGATTCAGCCAGAACGATCACTTTGTTATTAAGTACTTCTACAACCCCACCATCGATCATGACGATCTCATCTTGACCTGAGGCCTTGATGGTCATTCTACCTTTACCCAAAGCAGAGATCATTGGTGCGTGGCTATTCAATACTTGAAACTCACCATCACTACCAGGAAAAGTCACAGAAGAAGCTTCTCCTTCAAAAACTTTTTTGTCCGGTGTAACAACTTCTAATAGCATACTCAATTATTTAGCGGCATCAGCCATCAACTTCTCACCTTTCTCTCTAGCCTCTTCAATAGTTCCAACTAGGTTGAAGGCTGACTCAGGAAGGTCATCGTGCTTACCATCTAAGATTTCATTGAAACCTTTGATTGTATCTTTAATATCTACGAGCACACCTTTCAAACCTGTAAATTGCTCAGCAACGTGGAAAGGCTGCGAAAGGAATCTTTGTACACGTCTTGCTCTAGATACAACCAATTTATCCTCGTCAGACAATTCGTCCATACCCAAAATAGCAATGATATCTTGAAGCTCTTTGTATCTCTGAAGTGTTTCTTTAACCCTTTGTGCACAGTCATAGTGCTCATCACCTAAGATCTCAGCAGTCAGAATTCTTGAAGAGGAGTCTAAAGGATCTACTGCAGGATATATACCTAACTCAGCAATCTTTCTAGACAATACTGTTTGTGCATCTAGGTGAGCAAATGTTGTTGCAGGAGCAGGGTCAGTTAAGTCATCCGCAGGCACATAAACTGCCTGTACAGATGTGATCGAACCATTCTTTGTAGAAGTAATTCTTTCTTGCATTGCACCCATTTCAGTTGCCAACGTTGGTTGGTAACCTACCGCTGAAGGCATACGACCTAGAAGGGCAGATACTTCTGAACCAGCCTGAGTAAATCGGAAAATATTGTCAACGAAGAAAAGGATATCCTTTCCTTGTCCATCACCTTCGCCATCACGGAAATATTCTGCAATTGTCAAACCTGAAAGTGCCACTCTTGCTCTTGCACCAGGAGGCTCATTCATCTGACCGAACACGAAAGTTGCTTTAGACTCAGCAAGTTTTGATTTATCTACTTTAGAAAGATCCCATCCTCCTTCTTCCATTGAATGAAGGAAATCGTCACCGTAGTTTACAATGCCTGACTCGATCATCTCTCTAAGCAAGTCATTACCCTCTCTTGTTCTTTCACCTACACCGGCAAATACAGAAAGACCTGAATACGCTTTTGCAATGTTATTGATCAATTCTTGGATCAATACAGTTTTACCTACACCGGCACCACCAAACAATCCAATTTTACCACCTTTTGCATAAGGCTCGATAAGGTCAATTACCTTGATACCTGTATACAAAACTTCAGTTGAAGTTGATAGGTCTTCGAACTTAGGTGCAGACCTGTGGATAGGAAGCTTCTTGTCTCCTTTAGGTTGATCTATACCATCGATAGCTTCTCCAATTACGTTGAAGAGTCTACCTTTAATATCATCTCCGATAGGCATTTCAATTGCTGTACCGGTGTCAACTACATCCATACCTCTTCTGAGACCTTCAGACGAGTCCATCGCAATGGTTCTCACTCTGTCTTCACCGAGGTGTTGTTGTGTTTCTAAAACGACCACTTGGCCATTTTCTTTTGTTACTTCTAATGCATCTAAGATGTTAGGCAGTTTGGCTCCTTCAGCGTCAAAGCTAACGTCTACTACCGGACCAATTACCTGCGTGATCTTTCCAATGTTCGCCATCTGTTATTCTTTATAGAAAAGGAAAAAACGGGGTTATTTTTCTGTGCGCAAAGGTAAACCTATAATGTATTAAACCAAAAGGTTAGAGGTAAAATAGGTGCTAATATTTAGTTGATAATTAAGCTTTCAAAGTTATACGAAATGTAGTACCGGAATCAACTTGTGATACTTTGATGAAAATCCGCCCTTGATGATAATTTTCAATGATTCTTTTTGCCAAGGCAAGTCCTAGTCCCCAGCCTCGCTTCTTTGTTGTAAAACCAGGCTTAAATATATCTTTGATCTTCCCTTTAGGAATACCTTTCCCGTTATCGCTTACATCTATGAACACTTCTTCGGAATTTAATTTCCCTACATTCACCTTTATACTGCCAATTCCGGCCATAGCGTCTACCGCATTCTTTACTATGTTTTCGACTACCCATTCAAATAAAGGCTGATTGATCTGGGCTGTTAAACCTTTATTGTCTGAATTGATCTGCATATCTACTTTAGAGGAAAGTCTAGGCTTGAGGTAGTTTAAGCAATCTGAAACTATTCCATATACATTTTCATCTTTTAGGGATGGAATAGAGCCTATATTAGAAAAGCGTGAGGTAATTCTCTCTAAACGATCAATATCCTTTTCCAATTCAACAATTAACTCTGATCGATCCTTTAGCTCGGGCATAGCTTTTAGGTACTCCAGCCAAGCCATTAAGGAAGAAAGTGGTGTGCCTAATTGATGCGCTGTCTCTTTGGCCATACCTACCCAAACCCTATTCTGCTCTGCTCTTCTTGAATATGAAAATGCCAAGTACGCAATGACGGCAAAAACCCCAATAACTGTCAATTGAATGTATGGGTATGCCCTAAGTTGTCTAAGAATATAAGAATTTCTAAAATATACATATTGAATATCAGTGATCTGACCGTTAGTTCCATTACGAACAAAAATTGAAAATGGATCATTCTCAGTTCTCATTCTTTCCAAGGTCTTATTCAGTATTTTATCTTTTTCATTTTTCTCCCAAGTTGAATCGAGCACATTTCTTGATAGTAAAACTTGTTGTGTAGCGGAATCAATAAGAATAACTGGCAAGGTATTATCTGGTGTGATAATGTTGCTGGAGATAAAAGTTAATGCCGATTCGTCAACTTCAGCCGAACCGGAAAATTCAATAGCTCGTGCCCAAAGTCTTATTTTTTCTTCTTCCCCTTCTTTGAGTCGATCAACCAGCTGATTTGTATAAATAATGGAACCCGACCCTATAATGACAGCCACAATCAAGATGAACCACTTGATCTTAGACTGATTTGTATAAAAGTCTATTTTAAAAGAGCCTTTAAAAGGGTTTTGCATGAAGTAAGAAATGAAATCTTCTGCTTATTCGAAAGAGAAACGAAATTGAATGAGCATATATTATTGCTCAGATGTATAGATAGGTGTGCCTGCAAAAGCATTTGGGTCTACCTTTTCTAATTCCCCACCGAAGCTTTGATTTAAAGATTCGATCAGAACATTAATGAACAATGCATTACCTCTAGGATTCAAGTTTAATCCATCAGCTGAAAATATCCCAAAATTGGAAATACCGGGAAAGAAGTTTACTCCATCAATTAATGTCCCATCAGGTTCAGAATTTAAAAACAGATTCAAACCATCATATAGCTCTTCAAAATAGCTATGGAAATCAATCAAAGTTAGTCTCCCGTTTGAATTGGCCACTTTGTCCACAATGATCTGATTGTAGGAAGTGATCTTTGATTCAATTAAAGCTATCTCAGATTCTGACAGATAATTGTCTTCGGACAATGCATTTTCAAATGTCCCTCCTTTGCTAGAAAAAAGCCCATTCTCGATTGACATAAAAACTCGCTCTTCCCTTGTTGAGTGACGTACAGGAGGAATTAGATTTCCTTGTGTGTCATAAGCCTCTGGCAAGCTTTCATCTTGAACAACAATACCCCAATCATAGGCATTATCGAATCCCATATTTTGACCAAAGTCTAGAAACGATCTCCAATCTGCTCTTGATATACCTGGATTCCTTCTGTAATAGTTCTCTAAAGCACCATTATACTGATTAGCTCTGCTCCCTATTATTGACTGCACAGGTGTATCAATTACATAAGGCGTGAGATCATACCATACATTTATGAAGTATGGAAAATTCAAGAAATAGGGAATGTTGATCAACGCTCCCTTGGTATCAGGGTTATTAGCTAAGAATGCATCTACAACCTCATCTAGTTTTTGAGCGAACAATGCATCTGACATTAAGTCGCCATATTCAACATCTTGTGCGTTGGCAACATCTATATCTCCTTCAGCACCCGTGATCGCGTGACCAAGTAAGTCCTCATATCCTAAGTTCAAAACAAAGAATGTGGGACCTGTAGCCACAGCCTGACTCGTTACGCTACCCCCTCCGTTTAGGTTAAATGCTCCTAAATAAGGGTTCAGACTTCTGCCAGCTTCAGTAAAATCAGCCAGTATCGCTTTTGGAAAAGAATAGTTGGTAATGCTCTCTCCTACATTACTATAAGCAAATGATTCTCCGGCAGTTGTCGAGATCTTAAAATCTGTAGTGTCTCCTGTCGGATAGTAGATCCTATACTGGCCTACTGTCTCGCTTAAATTATCATTCTTATAGATGTTAAAGCCATTCTCCGTCTCAACAGATGGAGAAAAAGAAGACCAGCTCGAAATATCATTCCCTTGAATATGATTCATGAAGATCTGTGGAAGGGAGTAATCACTGAATAAGGGTAGTAAAGCTCCGTTATTCACTCCACTGAAATTTGAGCCCCCTAGAAATACTACACTGGAAAGATCTGCTGAACTAAGCTCACCTACACTCTCCTCTGGCTCTTCAGGAAATTCATATGAACATCCAAACACCAATGCCATTACCAATACTACTAGGAAACCTCTCTGAACGATATTTAAAGTGTCTGTTCTCATGGAGAATTAGAAATAACGTTGAAGTTGGCAATTAAAGTTTTTCAATTTCTCGATAGCTAAACTATTGTTCAGAAGTAAATATTGGAGTTCCGACATAAGCGTTTGGATCAACTCTTTCTAAACTACCACCAAACCCTTGATTCAAAGACTCAATCAATATATTATTCATCAAGGCATTCCCTCTTGGATTAAGGTTTAAACCATCTGCTGAGAAAATACCAAAGTTTGAAATCCCTGGAAAGAATGTTACACCGTCAATGACGGTCCCATCAGGATCTCTGTTTAAGAATAAATCCAACCCGTCATATAGTTCTTCAAAATAGGAATGGAAATCTACCAAAATAAGCCGCCCATTTGAATTGGCCACTTTATCAGCTATGATCTGATTATAGGACATGATCTTAGCTTCAATTCTTGTAACTTCGTTCTCCGAAAGATACTCTTCTTCTAAAAGGGCATTATCTGCAGTTCCACCTCTAGCACTAAACAAGCCATTCTCAATAGGCAAAAACATTCTCTCTTCACGGGTGATATGTCTGATTGGAGACAATAATTGCCCTTGACTATCAAATGCCGCTGTCAATGACTCATCTTTAACAACCACACCCCAATTGTAAGCTCGGTCTCCTGCAAAATCCAAAAACGGTCTTCTGTCTTCAAATGGAATTCCAGGATTTCTTCTGTAATATCCTTCAAGTTGAGAATTGTATTGTGCTTCTGCCGTTCTGATCTGATTCAGAGCAGGCCTACCAATTACATAGGGTGTAACATCGTACCAAACCTCGGTGAAATATGGAAAATTCAAGAAATATGGAATGTTGATCAACGCTCCCTTGGTATCAGGGTTATTAGCTAAGAATGCATCTACAACCTCATCTAGTTTTTGAGCGAACAATGCATCTGACATTAAGTCGCCATATTCAACATCTTGTGCGTTGGCAACATCTATA